>CAZCVW010000285.1:0-4752 GCA_964502185.1 uncultured Burkholderiales bacterium | reverse complement strand
CCCGGTCGCCCCGGTCGCCACCGCCACCCTCACGGGCACGCGCCCCGGAGGCGTCGGCCGGACCGAGCTCGCCGAACTCGCTGCGGGCCGTCGAGTCCCAGGTGGCATCGAAGGACACGACGTCGCGGTCACCCCGGCTGGTCACGCCGGTGCCACCGCCACCCTCGCCGCCGCCCCCGCCGCCGGACGACCCGCCGTTGCCCTCTGAACCACCTTCGAAGCCCTCGATGGCCGTGGCCAAGGACAGCGACACCTTGCCCTGCGGGTCGACGTCGTCGACGCGCACCTCGACCTCGGTGCCGAGCGACACGACGTCCTCGACCCGGTCGACTCGCTTGCCCCCGCCGAGCTTGGAGATGTGCAGCAGGCCGTCACGCCCGGGGAGGATGTTGACGAAAGCGCCGAACTTGGTGATGTTGACGACCTTGCCGGGATAGATGGCGCCGATCTCGGCTTCCGGCGGGTGCAGGATCAGCTCGATCATCCGCCGGGCCTCGTTCACGGCTCCGCCGTCGCGCCCGCCGATGGTGACCGTTCCGACCTGACCGTCGTCATCGACGTTCACGTCGGCGCCGGTCTCTTGCTGAATCGTGTTGATGACCTTGCCCTTGGGTCCGATCACCTCGCCGATCCGGTCCATCGGGATCTGGAAGCTGATGATCTTGGGGGCGCTCTCGGCCACCTCTTCACGAGGCGCGGGCAGGGCGTCGGCCATGACGCCGAGGATCTTGAGGCGGGCTTCCTTGGCCTGGCTCAACGCGTCGGCCAGGACCTCGGCCGGCAGACCGTCGATCTTCGTGTCGAGCTGGAGGGCGGTCACCGAGTCGGCCGTGCCCGCCACCTTGAAGTCCATGTCGCCGAAGGCGTCTTCCGAGCCCAGGATGTCGGTGAGCGTCAGGTACTTGCCCTCGGCGTACACGAGGCCCATGGCGATGCCGGCCACCGGCGCCTTGATGGGCACACCGGCGTCCATCAGCGCCAGGGTCGAGCCACAGACCGAGGCCATCGACGTGGAGCCGTTGGAGGACAAGACGTCGGACACCACACGGAGGGTGTAGGGGAACTCCTCCGGCGTCGGGAGCACAGGGATCAGGGCCCGCTCGGCCAGGGCGCCGTGGCCGATCTCGCGCCGCTTGGGGGAACCCACGCGACCGGTCTCGCCGGTGGAGAAGGGCGGGAAGTTGTAGTGGTGCATGTAGCGCTTGTGCTCGTCGATGCCGATCGTGTCGAGCATCTGCTCCATGCGGGGCATGGCCAGCGTGGCCGCGGAGAGGACCTGCGTCTCGCCCCGCTCGAACAGACCGGTGCCGTGGGCGGTGGGCAGGAGACCCACCTCGGCCGTCAGGGCCCGGATGTCGGCCGGCCCACGCCCGTCGATCCGGATGCCCTGGTTGACGATCGCCTCCCGGACGACCTGCTTCTGCAGGGAGCGGAAGGCCCGCTTGACCGAGGTCGGGTCGTGCTCGCCCGGCGACTCGGGTGTGCCACACAGACGAGCGGTGACCTCGGCCAGGACCTCGTCGATCTTGGTGTTGCGCTCCGTCTTGTCGGCGATGGTCATCGTGGCGGTGAGCTGCGACCGGGCCGCGGCCTCCACGGCTGCGTAGGTCTCTTCCGGGTAGTCGACCTGCACGTCGTAGGGGATCGGTTGGATCGGGCCCCGCTCGGCCTCGACCTGGGCCACGAGTTGCAGCTGCAGCTCGATGCTCTGGTCGATCCAGCGCTTGGCCTCCTCGAGGCCCTCGACGATGACCTCTTCGGTCACTTTGGGCGCGCCCGCCTCGTAGAGGGCCCAGGCCGCCTCGGTGCCGCCGGCTTCCACCATCATGATGGCGATGCCGCCGTCGTCGAGACGCCGGCCGGCTACGATCAGTTCGAAGGTGGAGGCGTCGCCCTCCTGGTAGGTCGGGTGAGCCAGCCAGGCGCTTTCGTGGTGGGCGAGGCGCACCGCGCCGATCGGGCCGGCGAAGGGGATGCCCGAAACCATCAGCGCGGCCGAGGCGGCGTTGATGGAGAGCACGTCGTGGGGATTCTCGAGGTCGGCTCCGAGGACGGTGGAGACGATCTGGGTCTCGTTCCGGAACCCCTTCGGGAACGACGGGCGCAGCGGGCGGTCGGTGAGGCGGCAGGTCAGGACGGCCTGCTCGCCCGGGCGTCCCTCCCGGCGGAAGAACGAGCCGGGAATCTTCCCGGCGGCGTACATCCGCTCTTCGACGTCGACCGTCAGCGGGAAGAAGTCGATGCCTTCCCGGATGCCGCGGCTCGCCACGGCGGTGGTGAGCACCGTGGTCTTGCCGATCCGGGCGAGAACGGCGCCGTCGGCTTGTTGCGCGAGGCGGCCCGTCTCAAAACTCAGGCTTTTTGCTTCTTCTCCAGCGGGACCTGGATCACCGATGGTGGCGGACACCACGAAGGGTGAAATCATGGGAGCTCCTTTGGCTCGGGTGGCGGGGCGGAGCCGGTTCCCAGTCGCCACCCTCCGGGCGGGCGTCAATCGCCCGGACGCTGGCGACTGACAACCGACGGAGCCGTCGCCGTCTGTGTTTCGGCCGTACCACCGAGAGGCGGCACGACCCGTGAGGAGCGGCGAGCCGCCCCCCGGGTTCCCTACCGGCGAAGGCCGAGCCTGGCGATGAGCGCCCGGTACCGCTCGACGTCGTTGCGCCGGAGGTAGTCGAGCAGTCGGCGCCGCCGGCCCACGAGCATGAGGAGGCCGCGCCGCGAGTGATGGTCCTTCTTGTGGACCTTCAGGTGCGTCGTGAGCTCATTGATGCGCGCCGTGAGGAGCGCGATCTGCACCTCCGGAGAACCGGTGTCGGTCTCGTGGAGGCGGTACTCATTGATCGTGGTGGAGGTGTCGGCCATGCCTCAGTCTTCAGGATCGATATTCGCGAGAGGGACCGCAGCTGAAGCTGCGGCGAACGGGGAGACTAGCACAGGCTCCGGGCTCCTCCGACCCGGGCTCCGCTTCCTCGGGCCCCGATGCGTTACCGTGCGCCTCGCGACGTGAGCAAGGAGCGGGCGATGGACCACAGAGGCTTGGGACGATCCAGAGTCTGGCCCAGAGCCGCGGCGGCAGCCGTGCTGGTGACCACTTTCGTACCGATGGCGGGCCACGAGCACCCGGCGGCCGCCCAGCAGTCGGTGACGGTGGCCCGGGCATCTCTGCTCGGCCTCGACGGGCAGCCGATCGGTGTGGTGGCCCTCACGGTGGAGAAGGACGCCGTCCGGGTGGACGTGGAGGCGAGGGGCCTGACGCCGGGCTTCCACGGTTTCCACGTCCACGCCACCGGGCTCTGTGACCCGGCCTCCAAGTTCATGAGCGCCGGCGGGCACCTCGGGGCGGAGTTCACGGACCACTCCGGGCATGCCGGCGACATGGCGCCTCTCTACGCCCGGGCCGACGGGATCGGCCGGGCCCGCTTCCGCACCGACCGGTACACCCTCGACCAGTTGCTGGCCGGGGACGGCACCGCCGTCATGGTCCACGCGGAGCGGGACAACTTCGGCAACATCCCGCCCCGGTACCGCGCCGACGACGCCATCATCAACGGCCCGGACACCGCCACCAGGGCCACCGGCGACTCCGGCGGCCGGGTGGCGTGCGGGGTGATCCAGCCCGGGCGCCCTCCCACGCCGGCCGGCTACTACCTCGTCGCCTCCGACGGGGGCATCTTCAGTTACGGCGACGCTCAATTCCGCGGCAGCCGGGGCGGCGAGCCGCTGAACCAGCCGATCGTCGGGATGGCCACTGCGGCCGGCGCCGACGGCTACTACCTCGTCGCCTCCGACGGCGGCATCTTCAGTTACGGTGCCGCACCCTTCGCCGGCAGCACCGGAAACATCCGGCTCAACTCCCCCATCGTGGGCATGGCGGCGCTGCCGATGGAGGCCGAGGCCGGGATCATCGATACCCGGGGCATCACCATCGGGCACGCCCAGTTGAGCCAGGGCGACGGCCACGTGCGGGTCAACGTCTCCGTCCGCGGCCTCTCACCCGGGTTCCACGGGCTCCACATCCACACCAAGGCGATCTGCGACCCCGAGGCCAGCTTCCTCACGGCCGCCGGCCATCTCGGGGGTTCCGAAACCGTCCGCCACCCCGACCACAACGGCGACCTGCCCTCCCTCTACGTGGACGCCAGCGGCCGGGGCGCGGCCGCGTTCCGCACCAACCGGTTCCGGGTGGAGGACCTGTTCGACGCCGACGGCGCGGCGCTCATGATCCATGCCGGCCCCGACAACTTCGCCAACATCCCCGCCCGGTACTCCCCACCCGCGGACGACGTCACGAAGGACACCGGCGATGCCGGCGGTCGCCTCGCCTGCGGCCCCGTCGTCGGCAACCGGAGCAACAAGTCACTCGGCGGCTACTGGCTGGTGGCCTCCGACGGCGGCGTGTTCGCCTTCGGGGACGCCGCCTTCCTGGGCAGCGCCGGCGCCATCCCCCTGAGCAAGCTGGTGGTCGGCATGGCGCCCACCCCGACCGGCGACGGCTACTGGCTCGTCGCCTCCGACGGAGGCATCTTCAACTACGGCGACGCCCCCTTCCTCGGCTCCACCGGCGCCGTCACGCTCAACCAGCCCATCGTCGGCATGGCCTCCACTCCGAGCGGGGCGGGCTACTGGCTGGTCGGGGCGGACGGCGGCGTGTTCAACTTCGGCGACGCCGCCCTCTTCGGCAGCCTCGGCGCCATGAAGCTCAACTCACCCATCGTCGCCATCGCGGCCACCGCCACCGGCGACGGGTAC
>CAZCVW010000284.1:0-4755 GCA_964502185.1 uncultured Burkholderiales bacterium | reverse complement strand
GGGCGGCAACCCGGCGGGCGGTGGGCCCGGACGGAGCCAGGTCGGCCCGCAGGCGGACGAGCATGTCGGCCAGGGGGATGCCGACGGGGCACGCCTCGCTGCAGGCGCCGCACAGCGAGGAGGCGAACGGCAGGTCGCAGCCTTCGATCTCCCCGGGGGACACCCCCGCACCCCCGAGCCCCCCGGACAGCAGGGGCGTCAAGACCGCCCCCATGGGGCCGCTGTAGACGGAGCCGTAGGCGTGGCCGCCGATGCGGCGGTACACGGGACACACGTTGAGGCACGCCCCGCACCGGACGCAGGCCAGCATCTCCTCGTAGGGCGTGCCCACCAGTTCACGGCGATGGTGGTCGAGGAAGACGACGTCGAGCCGCTCCGGCCCGTCCACCTCACCGCCGCGGCGGGGGCCGGTGATCATCGACAGGTAGCTGGTGAGGGGCTGGGCGGTGGCCGTCCGGGTGAGGACGGGCAGGAGCACACCGAGGTCGGCGAGGCGGGGGATCACCTTCTCCACCGGCATCATGGCCACGTGTACCCGGGGCAGCGAGGTGCACATGCGACCGTTGCCCTCGTTGGTGACGAGCACGATCGTGCCGGTGTCGGCGGCCACGAAGTTCGCCCCGGTGATGCCCATGTCGGCGGCCAGGAACTTCTCCCGCAGGCGCTCCCGGGCGAAGGCGCACAGGGCGCTGCGGTCCTCCGGGAGCTGCTCGCCGGCCACAGCGCTGAAGAGCCGGGTGACCTGGGCCAGGGTCTTGTGGATGGCCGGGGCGATGATGTGCGACGGGGTCTCCCGGGCCAGCTGCACGATGTACTCGCCGAGGTCGGTCTCGACCACCTCGACCCCGTCCGCCTCCAGAGCGGAGTTGAGGTGGATCTCCTCGGTGGCCATCGACTTCGACTTGACCGCCAGGCGCACACCCTCGGCCCGGGCGATCTCCACCACGGCCCGGCAGGCCTCCTCCGGCCCGGCCGCCCGGTGCACGGTCACGCCGAGAGCGACGAGGCGCTCCTCCAGCTTGTCGAGCCAGCCGTCGAGGTCGGCCAGCGTCTCCCGGCGGATCTCGGCGGCCCGGCGACGACCCTCGATGAGGGCCGGGTCGGACCGGCTCTCCCGGCTGCCCCGACCCAGCACGCTGGTGACGTTGCCTAGGGCCTGCTGCAGGTCGGGATCGGCGATGGCCCGCCGGGCCCGCTCGGGCAGTCCTTCGGGGGTCACCGGAGTCCCTGGGCCAGCAGTTCGGCGAGGTGGATGGGCTCCGGGCCCACGCCGGTGCGGCGGCGCCGGGCGGCGAGATGGAGGAGGCAGCCCGAGTCGCACGCCACCAGCCACCGGGCGCCGGTCGTCTCCGCCTGGGCCAGCTTGTCGTCGGCCATCGGCGCCGAGATCTCGCCGTGCTTGGCGGCGAAGGTGCCACCGAAGCCGCAGCAGGTCTCCGGCTCGGGCATTTCCAGGATCTCCACCCCCGCCGCCTGGAGCAGCCGGCGGGGGGCGTCCTTCACGCCGAGGAAGCGCAGCCCGTGACAGGCGTCGTGGAAAGTCGCCGTGTCCTCGGGCCCGAGCCGGCAACTGCCCGCATTGCCGCCGGCCAGGAAGCTCGACAGCTCGTGGGTGCGGGCCACCACCGCTTCCGCCCGGTCGCGCCATTCCCCCTCCAGGAGGTGGGAGTACCAGTGGTGGAGGGTGGCGGTACACGAGCCGGAGGGCGACACGATCACCTCGTAGGGCTCGAACACCTCCACGAACCGGCGGGCGAGCACGGCGGCCGCCTCCGGCTCACCCGTGTTCAGGGCCGGCTGCCCGCAGCACGACTGGGCCTCGGGGAAGACCACCGTGTGGCCGGCCGCTTCCAGCAGGCGCACGGCGGCCACGCCCGCCTCGGGGGCGAACTGGTCGACCAGGCACGTGACGAACAGGGCGACCTCCGACATCCGGAGCCGAGACTACCGGCGTACGATCCCGCCCCGTGGCCCAACCCCCTCCCGACATCGTCTCCCTGGCCGAGCGTCGCTCCGAGGCCCGCCGCCAACGCGACTACGCCACCTCCGACGAGTTACGGGACCAGCTGCTGGCGGCCGGGTGGGAAGTCCTCGACCGGGCCGGCGGCTCCGACCTGCAGCCCGTCCCGGTGGCCCCGGCCGCCTCAGTCCTCACCGCCTCGATTCTCATCGACGGTGTCTGGGCCGAGGACGCGGCCCGCTTCCGGGCCTCGGTGGAGCGACACGTCCCCACCGGCACGGTGGAGCTGGTCGGTATCCCGGCCGGCGAGAGCTTCGCTCTGACCCGCAACGCCGCCCTGGCCGAGGCGACCGCCGACGTGGTCGTGCTGGTCGACACGTCGCTCGAACTCACCGGCGACGTCGTCACGCTCCTGGTCGACGCCCTAGCCGACCCGACGGTCGCTCTGGCCGGGCCGTTCGGGCTTGTCACCGCCGACCTCTGTGACTACGAGGAGCGCACCGAGGGCGACGTCGCCGCCATCCAGGGGTACTGCCTGGCCGCCCGCCGCGCCGATCTGCTGGCCATCGGTGCGTTGCGGGAGACCTTCGCGTACTACCGCAACGCCGACATCGACCTGTCGTTCCGCCTCCGCACCCAGGGCCCCGGTCTATATACGCAGGACGTTCGCCGGGCGGTGGCCGTAGGGGCCGATCGGTGCGCCCGCCACACCCACCGGGCCTGGGAAGAGACCCCACCCGACGAGCGCGACCGCTTGAGCCGCCGCAACATGGGCAAGATCCACGACCGCTTCTTCACTCGTCGCGACCTGACGGTGCCGTAACCGACGGGACTGTCCTACCGGTGTACTACTATTATCGCAATGGCGGTCAGGAAGAAGCGCTCCATCTCTCTGCCACCCGAGCTCGATGCCGAAATCGCCGCCGCGGCCGCGGCGGCGGGATTGACCTACAGCGGCTGGTTGGCGGAGACCGCTCGTAGGGAGTTCACCGTTCGATCCGGCTTGGAAGCGGTCGCCGAGTTCGAGCGGGAACACGGCGCATTGAGCGACGAGGAACTGGCCGACGGAGAGGCCTGGGCCGCCGAGGCGGTCAAGCGGTCGTCCCGCACCGGCCGGGAGCGACGTCGAACTGCCTGATGGGCATCACCTACGACACTGGGGCGCTCATCGCCGCGGAGCGAGGAGAACGGCTGATGTGGGCCCGACACCGCGCCTTGCTCACGCTGCGTACCGTTCCCACCCTTCCGTCGCCGGTGCTCGCCCAGGCCTGGCGGGGGGGCAGTCGCCAGGCGTTGTTGGCTCGCCTTCTCCGGGGCTGCGAGGTCGAGCCCCTCGATGAGGATCTGGCTCGCGCCGTCGGAGTTCTGGTCGGCCATGGGGCCACGGCTGACGTCGTTGACGCCTGTGTGGTCGAAGGCGCGCTGCGTCGCCGTGACCTCGTGGTCACGACTGACGCCGATGACCTCACCGCCCTAGCTCGAGCCGCCCACCAGCACCTCGAGGTCGAGCGGCCCTGAGAGCGCTCCTCAGTTTATTGGGGCCCCGTCCCTTCGACCCGGTTGGGGAGGTCGGTGGCCGGCCACTTCTGCCACTGGTGCAGGCGGAGCCGCTTCATCAGCTTGTACTTGGCGGCCCCGTGCACGTTCCCGAGGTACCAGACGAGGTGGACCGAGTTGGGGAACGAGGCGTTCCAGAAGGTGTTGGGCACCGGATCGAGCGGTTCGGGGGCGGCCAGCTTCACGTCGGCCGCGATGTAACCCTCGCCGTCCTCGTAGGCCAGCCGTCCGAGGGTGGAGCCGTCCCGGTCGCAGATGCGGGTCTCGCCCACCATCTGGGCCGACCACTTGAGGCCGGGGACCAGCATGGTCGACATCGTGTAGTCGCCGACGTGGGACGGGTGCACGGTGGCCACACCCAGCATCCGGGCCATCCGGCCGGGTGTCTCCCGGGCGTACTGCAGCAGCAGTTCCTGGTCCCGGGACCGGAGCCAGGGGCGGGTGAGGCGCCACGTCGGGTAGGAGGCGAAGAACATCCCGCCGCCGAGCAGGCGGATCTTGCCGGCCAGGCGGTCGATCGTGCGGGTGCGGCCCCACTCGAACCCGTTGGCCAGTCCGATGGGCCCGAGGCCGGTGTGGACGAGGCCGTCGTCGGTCCCGGCCGAGTAGTAGTTGTTCTCCCAGAACGACGGCTGGTCCTTGTCGTGGAAGTGGGACGTGCCGTCCGGTTCCGCCAGGCAGTAGGTCCCCCGGGTGTCGTTGCCCCGCAGGGCGATGTAGCCGCCGCCGACCATGCAGCCGTGGCGCCGGGCCAGGCGCTGGAGCATCTGGTAGGGCGCACCGTCGACGGGCCGGGCGACGCCGCGCATGGCCCGGTGGTAGAGGTTCGGGGTTGTCATAGACTCGGGCAGGAAGACCATGTCGGGGCTGTGCTCCCGGCAGGCGTTGTCGACCAGGTCCTCGATGCGGGCCAGGTTGCCCTCGACGTCGCCGAGCGTCGTGGCCGGCTGGATGGCGACCACCCGGCGGGTCTCGGGCGGGGCGTCGACCGGCACCGTCATGCGGCCGCCTCGGGGAGGGCCCGCTCCACGAGGGCGGCGGCGTCGATGCCGGGCGGGAGGTCCCCGTAGGCGCTGGAGTAGCGGGGGGCGAGCCGGGAGGCGCAGAAGGCGTCGGCCACCGTCGGCGGGGCGAAGCGCACCAGCAGCGACGCCTGCAGGCTGCGGGCGGCGAGGCCGATGAAGGCCCGGGCCTGGCCCTCGTCGGGCGCCCCGGCGGCCAACCGGTCGGTCACGGCC
>CAZCVW010000283.1:0-4762 GCA_964502185.1 uncultured Burkholderiales bacterium | reverse complement strand
GACGACGCCCGGGCCGAACCGCTCGACCACGTCCGCCAGTCCGGCGGTTCCCGGCTCCACCACCTCCCGGGCGACGGTGTCGGCGTCGAGCACCGCCGCCCCGCGGGCGGCCAGCGCCCGGGCCACGGTCGACTTGCCCGATCCGATCCCTCCAGAGAGGCCTACCAGGAGCACGTTCTCGCACCTCCTCCGACTCCGGGCGGCGTCAACGCCCGGTTCCAGCCCGTGCCGGGCTCGGCGCTCGGATCGTAAAGCGTTCGGGTCACGTGCTTCCGACCGGTTCGCCCCGGGGGGGCTAGTCAGGACAGCCGCGGGAAATGGCCCGGGCGGGCTATGTAGCGCTTCCACCTCTCATCCGACACTTCTACGAGCAAGTCCGGGAGAGGAACCCAAATGGCGGATCACCAGCAGCGCCAGCGTGGCGCGGCCCGGCGCGTGGCGGCGCCCGGTCGTCAATCGAGGGGCAACGACGAGCGCGGGTCAACGCTCGTCGAGTTCAGCCTTTCCGTCGTCCTGCTACTCACGATCCTGTTCGGCATCATCACCTTCGGCTACGTGCTCTCGTTCAAGCAGGGGATGACCCAGGCGGCCGCCGAGGGAGCCCGGGCCGCGGCCGTCGGCTCCGACGTCTCGAGCGCGGTGGCGAGATCGGTCGGCGCCTTCAACAAGACCTGCAACACGGACGGGCTCACCTGCAAGAGCGACACGACGGCATGGCCGCCTGTCCCGTACGCCTGCTCCGGCCACACGTGCGTCCAGGTGAAGCTCACCTACGACTACAACCACTACCCGCTGCTCCCCAAGCTCCCCGGTCTCGGGCTGCTGCTCCCCGACACGCTGCAGTCGACCTACGTCGCCGAGGTGAGCTGATGATCAGTTGGCGCCGGCGCTCCCACGACGAGAGCGGAGCCGTCCTCGTCTTCGTCGCCATCGCCATGGTCGTCATGATCGGCTCGACGGCGCTGGCCGTCGACATCGGGCAGCTGACCAACAACAACCGCAGCCTGCAGGCGGTCGCCGACGTCATCGCCCTCGACGCCGCCCGGGCCATGAACGGGGAGACCGTCAGCCAGCTGTCCGCTCCCACGGGAGCGGTGACGGTCGCGGCCCAGGCCAGCGCCAGCCGCAACAACTTCCCCTACGCGACGCTGACCGTCGACCTCGGCACGGCGACCGGGGGCAACTTCGTCCGCCAGGACCCGGCCGTCACCCCCAACGCGGTGCCCACCGCGGCGCGGGTCACCGCCGCGGCCACGGTGAACTTTGCCTTCGCGCACGGATCGCGGACCACCAACCGAAGCGCCACCGCGGTGCAGCAGAGCATCACCGGCATCTCCGTCGGGTCCTTCCTCGCCCGGGTCAGCACCTCCACCGGGCTGCTCAACTCGGTCCTCGGCGGCTTCCTCGGCGCCAACCTGACGCTCGTGGGATACACCGGCATCGCCGCCGGCAGCGTGAACCTCGGCGAGCTCCAGGCGCAGCTCGGGATCGACACGGTCGACGCACTTCTCACCACCAACGTGTCGGTGAAGAACTTCCTCAACGCCACCGCCGCCGCGCTCCTCGTCCGGAATGACTCCACCAGCCTCACCGCCCGCACGGGGGTGCTCTCGCTGGCGTCGGCGACGAACGCTTCCCTGACGTTCAAGCTCGGCGACCTGATCAGCATCCCCCAGGGAGCCGGGAGCGCCGCCGCGGCCGCCGACATCAATGTCCTCCAACTGATCGAGATGGCGGCCCAGGTGGCCAACGGGACCAACGCCCTGTCCGTCACCCTCTCCCCCTCCAGCCTCGGTGGTCTCGGCGGCTTGCTCAATGCGGGCGGAAACGCCCTGTCCCTCAAGGTGATCGAAGCGCCCAAGATCGTGATCGGCCCAGCGGCCCAAGACGCCGGCGGCAACTGGGTGACGACGGTCCATACCGCCCAGGTGCGGCTCATGATCCATCTGCGCCCCCTCGGGACCGTCCTCGGCGGGCTCCTCGACCTCCCGATCTACATCGAGGCCGCTTCGGCCACCGCCTCCGTCCGCGGGATCACGTGCGCCACGCCGGCCGACAACAGCACCGTCAACGTGCACACCGACACCCAGGCGCTGCGGGTACGGGTCGGCGCGATCAACGACATCAACGCGGCCAACCCAATCTTGACCGACGCCACGATCCTGAACGTCCTCGGCCTCGCCAGGGTCACCGCCCGGGCCGACGCCGGCCTGGCCAGCTCGTCGAGCGACCTCGTCTTCCACGGGCCGTTCGACTGGTCGAACACGCAGACGGTCGGCTCCTCCTCTCTCGGCCTTGGCAGCCTCATCCAGAGCGATCCGCTCGTCCTCAACCTGCACGTGCTCGGCCTCGGGCTCGGCCTCGGAGGGGTGCTGAGCTCCGTGCTGGCCCTCCTCAATCCGATCCTGTCGGTCGTCGATAACGGGCTCCTCGACCCGCTGTTGTCGGGGCTCGGGATCAGCCTCGGCGGCGGTGACATCACGAACTTCATGCTCAACTGCAACGGCCTGAAGCTGGTCGGCTGAATGACCGCCCCCGCCCCCGGCTGCGGGTGCTTCATCCCCGGTGCCCTCTCCGCTCGCAGCCGCGTCCGGGCCCGGGCCGGGGTCCGGAAGCACTAGTCACCCCCACCCCAGGAAATGGCTCCCCAGGACTATCGAGGCGGACCATTCCGGCGCCGACAACTTGTACGAGAAGCGGCGGGACCTCCCGCTGGCCACCAACCCCTGGAGCGCCCCATGCCCAACATGCGCCGGTCTACCCAGATGCTCGTTCTCGGCATCGCCGTCTTCGTGATCGGCGCCGGGGTCGTACTCCTGACCCTGGGCGGCTCCGACGACAAGTCCGCCTCCACGGCGACGACGACGTCGACGACAATTCAGGCCGGCACGGTGTTCGTGCCCGCGGCGGGGGTCGCCGCCCCGACTAGCTTCACGATCCCCGAGGGCAAGCAGGCGGTGGCCGTGCAGGTTCCCTACGTCGCCGGTCTCGCCGGCTACGCCAAGGCCGGCGACAGGGTCAACGTGTACGCCACGATCGAGAAGGGCATGGCCGACGCGGCCACGCCTCCGCCCGTGGCCAAGCTCGCCCTCCCGAACGTCCAGGTGCTGGCGGTGAGCGGCCCCGGCCCCGGCGGCGAGGGCGGCAACGAGACGTACCTCCTGGCCCTCGACGCCGCCCAGGCCGAGCAGGCCATCTTCTTCTCCCGCTTCGAGTCCATCTGGATGACCCTGGTCCCCGAGGGCCAGCCCGCCGCCACCACTCCCGGTCGCAGCTTCAAGAACGCCATCTCAGGGGAGCTCCCGTGAAGTTGAAGATCCTCGTCCTCGAGCGGGCCGCCGAACTGGCCGAAGAGGTCCGGTCGGCCGCCGCTCGGGTCGACCCCAGCGTCGAGGTCGTCGCCTGCAACCGGGTGGGGGCCGTCGGTGACATCCTCCAGCAGGAGGGCCCCTTCGCCGTCGTCCTGGCCGGCCCGTCGCTGGCCAGCCGGTCCGGGCTGCGGCGGGTCACCGCCCTCCACGAGGAGGCGCCCGAGACGTCGATCCTTCTGGCCTTCTCGGACCGGCCCGACGCCAGCCTGCGGGAGATCATCCAGGCCGGCGCCGACGACCTGCTCCGGCTGCCCTTCGACCCCGACGAGCTGGCCATCGCGCTCGAGCGCTCCCTCGAGATCGGCCGCCGCCGCTTGACGGCCGGCGGCGCCCCGAAGGCCGGGGCGGCGACCAGCAGCACCGTGCCCGCCAGCGTCCCTGGCGCCCCGGCCCGCATCTTCACGGTGAGCTCGGCCACGGGCGGCTGCGGCAAGACGTTCTTCGCCACCAACATGGCGCTGTACCTCGCCCGCCACACCCGCAAGAAAGTGGTCCTGGTCGACCTCGACCTCCAGTTCGGTGAGGTGTCGACCGCCCTGCGGCTCCGCCCCAACTACACGATCTACGACGCCCTGCACCGCGACGAGGGCGACCGCCTCGACTTCGGCGACCACCTCGACGAGTACCTCGTGCAGCACGAGAGCGGATTCTCCGTGCTGGCCGCCCCCAAGGACCCCGCCGAGGCCGACCGGATCCACCCCGCCGACGTGACGCGGGTACTGGAGGTGCTGCGCACCCGGGCCGACTACATCGTGGTCGACACCCCCTCCGCCCTCACCGAGATCGTGCTGGCCGCCTTCGATCTCTCCGAGCACCTCTTCACCATGGCCACGGTGGACCTGCCCAGCGTCCGGAACATGGGTGTGTTCCTCCAGACGCTGGAGAAGCTGCGGATCCCTGCGGAGAACATCTCGCTGCTCCTCAACAAGGCGGAGACCGACGTCGGCCTCGACGTCGGTCAGATCGTCCGGCTGTTCCCCCAGGGCTTCAAGGCGATCCTCCCCTACGCCCGGGAGGTCTCCCGTTCCATCAACATGGGCATGCCCGTCATCTCCTCCGACCCCGGCAGCGAGGTCTCCCGCAAGCTGAACGCGTGCTTCATGGAGTTCCTGCCGGAAGCTGACCGGACGCGGGCCTCCGAGAACATGGACACGCCGAGCAAGAACCAGGGCCGCTTCAAGTTCTTCGGCCGTACCGCCAACATCAGCGCCGGGAGTGTCTCGTGAAGCTTTCCGAGAAGCTGGCCTCGATCGACACCCCCGCTCCGGCCGACGGCGGGCGGACGAGCCGTACCGCCCGGCCGGCGCCTGAGCGCAAGACCGCCCCGGAGGAGCGGGCCCCCCGCGCTGGTCAGGATCCGGGCCGCGGTGACGCGCACGCGGCCCGCGCCC
>CAZCVW010000282.1:0-4772 GCA_964502185.1 uncultured Burkholderiales bacterium | reverse complement strand
ACCGAGCCGGGCCGCGGCGCCTGCCGCCGCCCCGGCGGCCAGCTCCGGTGCACTCGGCCCCGGCGGGATCCACAGACGGTAGGTCGGCTCGGGCATTGCGCTCCTCAGCTCCACGCCTTCTTCTGGATCAGAGTACGGCGCGGTGACGGAAACGACCTTCCCAAACCCACACGAGAGTGGTGGTGAGGGCTCGGGTTCTGACGGCGGGGCTGGTCCGGGACGGGTAGCTGGGCGCCCGGGCGGGAACAACCGGGGGCTACCAGCCGTTTCAGCCCGAGACGAAAATCAGGATTGCGAGGACAGCGATGGCGACGACCGAGCTTGCGTACGAGAACTTCAACGACGTGGTGACCGGCGAGGGCATCGTCCTCATCGACTTCTGGGCCGAGTGGTGCGGGCCGTGCCGTAGCTTCGCGCCGGTGTTCGACGCCGCCGCCGAGGCGAACCCTGACATCACCTTCGCCAAGGTGGACTCGGACGCCCAGCAGCAGTTGAGCGCCGACTTCGGGATCCAGTCGATCCCGACGCTGGCCATCTTCCGGGACGGGATCCTCGTGTTCTCGCAGCCCGGCGCGCTGCCCGCCCAGAGCCTCGACCGCCTGATCACCCAGGTGCGCCAGCTCGACATGGACGACGTGCGCGCCCAGGTGGAAGCGGCCCAGCAGGCCAACAGCCCGGCCAACAGCTCGCTGAGCTAGCTCCGGTCCTGGACGGACGGCAGTTCCTCGGCCAGCCAGACGGTGGGACTCCAGCCGGCCAGGCCCGTTCCGCCCCCACGTCGTGTACCGCCTGACCCGGGAAACCTGGGCCCGTCACCACATCGGCTACTCTGGTTGACAGCACCGTTCGGCCTGTCATCACGCCGACCGTTCGTCTGGCGTCATTGAGCCGACGGGGCCTACCGAGATCCTCTCGAGCTGGCCCGCCTTTGCCACTCGATTGAGGAGAATATTGAACAGCACCTTCGCCGAGCTCGGCGTGCCCGCCGACCTCGTGTCTGTCCTCGCCCGCCGGGGCGTGGACGCACCCTTCCCCATCCAGGCGGCCGCGCTGCCTGACGCCCTCGCCGGCTTCGACGTCTGCGGCAAGGCCCCCACCGGTTCGGGCAAGACGCTCGCCTTCGGTCTGGCCCTCGTCCTGCGGACCTCCCCCGGCAAGATGCGCAAGCCCCGCGGGCTGGTCCTCGTCCCCACCCGGGAGCTCGCCGCCCAGGTGGCCGAGGAGCTCACCCCCCTGGCCGAGGCCCGGGGCAAGTCGGTCGTCGTCATCTACGGCGGCACGGGCTACGACCGCCAGCGCAAGCTGCTCCGGCGGCGGCCCGACATCGTCGTCGCCTGCCCGGGGCGCCTGGAAGACCTCGCCCAGCAGCGGGATATCGACCTCTCGGACGTCGACGTGGTCGTGGTCGACGAGGCCGACCGCATGGCCGACATGGGCTTCCTGCCCGCCGTGCGCCGGATTCTCGACGCCACCCGCTCCGTGCGCCAGACCATGCTCTTTTCGGCCACCCTCGACGGCGAGGTCGACGTTCTCGTCCGCCACTACCAGGAGAAGCCCCGCCGCCACGACGTCAGCGACGACCAGGACGGCATCGAGACCGAGCACTTCTTCTGGGCGGCCGAGCGTGAAAACCGGGTGAGCATCACCGCCCAGCTGGTGGATCGCCACGAGCGCGCCATCGTGTTCTGCCGGACCCGGCACGGAGCCGACCGGCTGGCCCGCCAGCTGATCGACGCCGGCGTGAGCGCGGCCCCCATCCATGGCAACCGCACGCAGGCCCAGCGCGACAAGGCTCTGGCCGCCTTCAAGGGGGGCCGGGTCCAGGCCCTCGTGGCCACCGACGTCGCCGCCCGCGGCATCCACGTCGACGCCGTGCCCTGCGTGGTGCACTTCGACCCGCCGGCCGACCACAAGGACTACCTGCACCGCTCCGGCCGTACCGGCCGGGCCGGCGCCAGCGGCACCGTGGTCTCGCTCGTCGGGCGCGACCAGCGCACCGCCGTGCGGGCGTTGCAGCGCAGCCTCGGCATGGAACTCGGCGTCGACCAGCCCGACGACCCTGGCCTGAACAGCCGGATCCGGCGGACCGAGCCGCACGGCCGTCCGGGCGCGTCGGCGACGCCCCCTTCGGCCCGCCCGGCCGCCTCCGGTCCCCGCCGCAACAACGGCATGGTGCCCGCCGACCGCTCGGCGCGTCCCAAGCGCCCGCAGTGGGCGGCTCGGAGCCGGCGCCGGGCGAGCTAGGAGTTTAATCTCGGCCCGCCGGCGGGAAACGCCGGCGGGCTATTTGGCGCGCTCAAGAGGCGCCCTCGATGCGGTTGGCGAATATGACGTCGGGGAGCCACCGCAGGGGGATTTTCGTGTCCGCAGCGACAGACCGCCGGCGCATCGCCGCTTTCGTGGCGCTGTGCGTCGTGTCCCTCGCCGCCTCGGCGGCCTACCTCGTGCGCGCCCAGGCGCGCCAGCCCCGGATCGTGCGAGCCGGTGTGGTCGACCCCGCCGCCGCTCCGGACTCGCTCGGTGCACTGCTGGCTGAGCCCCATGTCCTTTTCCGCAGCACCGCGCCCGGCCGGCAGGGCCTGGTGGGGCTGGCCCACCTCGTAGGACTAGGTAAGGCAGCCGCGACCGGCACCGGCGGCGGCCGGACCCTCCTCGACCTGCAGTGCGCCCGCGTCGCCTTCGCCGGGGGGAACGGCCTCTGTCTCACCGATCAGGGCAGCCTGTTCACGCCGTACAACATCGTGTTCCTCGGACCGGACCTGCAGCCCCGCCACCAGGAATCCCTGGCCGGGGTCATCAGCCGGGCGAGGGTTTCGCCGGACGGCCGCTACGGCACCGCCACCGTCTTCGTCAGCGGGCACTCCTACGCGCCCAACACCTTCTCCACCCAGACGACGCTCTACGACATGGCCACCGGCGACCTGCTCGGCGACCTCGAGCACTTCGACGTGTACCGGGACGGGAAGCAGATCGAAGCCCCCGACTTCAACTTCTGGGGGGTCACCTTCGCCGGGCCGGCGGCGGGAATAGGGACGGGCCCCGGTGTCTTCTACGCCACGCTCGGCACCGCCGGGCACACCTATCTGGTCCGGGGCCACGTCGAGGGTTCCCGGGTCGACGTGCTGCGCGACGGGGTCGAATGCCCCTCGCTCTCGCCCGACGGCACCCGGATCGCCTTCAAGCAGCGGGTGGGATCGGGCTCGGGCGAACAAGTGTGGCGCCCCGCCGTGCTCGACGTCGCGACCCTGGCGGACCATCCCCTGTCCGAGATCCGCAACGTCGACGACCAGATCGAGTGGCTCGACGATTCCACCGTCGTCTACGCCGTGAAGGACGGGGAGCGCGTCTCGACCTGGGCCGCGCCGGCGGACGGCTCCGGCGCCCCTCGGCTGTTCCTCGACGGCGCCGATTCCCCGGCCGTCGTCTGGCCTACTTGATCGCGCTACGGGCTACTTGATCGCGTAGTCCCGCAGGAGCTTGTTGAGCTCCAGCAGGTGGCTCTCCTCCGCCGCGATCTGGGTGCGGGAGTACTCCTCGAGGTAGATCGACTGGTCCCCGACGCAGTCGAGGAGCTTCCGGTAGAGCGTCAGCGCACTCCGCTCGTGGGCGATCGACTCCCGCAAGATGCAGTCGATGTCGTGGTCGTGCGTCTCCTCGATGGGGGCGATCCCCTGGTCGGGGTGCCCGCCGAGCCCGGTGAGGATCTCGCCCGCCTGCTGGGCATGGACGAGCGACTCGGCCGCCTGACCCTGCATGAAGGCCACCAGCGGCAGGCGGTTCGGGCCGGTGATCACCAGGGAGTAGTGCGTGTAGCGCACCACTCCGGAGAGCTCGGCCTTCAGGATGTCGTTCAGGATCGAGACAGCGCCGGGCACATCGAGCACATCATCCATGCCGATGTTGTAGCGCGTGTCAGCCGCCCTTCTCGTTTTCGAAGGTGAAGACCTTGGGGCTGGCCGGATCCACGATGGCCCGGACCCAGGCCGTCGAGCTGGTGTCGCCGTGCGTCTCGACCCGGGTGAAGTTGGCAACGTCGCCCCACGGGTGGTCGATCCGATAACGGTGCGTGTCGCCGTGGACGAGGACGACGGGCTTGCCGAACGCCACCGCCCGCGCCTTGAGCACCTTGGCCAGCCGGCCGCCGGAGGGCTCGAAGGGGTTGTCCTGCCAGATGATCATGACCCCCGGGGCGCCCGTCGCCTCGGCCTGGTCGAAGGCGGCGTTCAGCCAGGCGATGTTGGCCTCCCGGTGGCTCCCGCCCCGCCCGTCGGCGCCCGGCTCGTTGAGGGTGGCGAACACCACCCCACCGTGCGTCCAGCGGGCGTTCTCCACGAACGTCGGCTCCTGACGGGTGACGGTGAACCGGTGTTGTCCCAACGTCTCGTTGGTCGAGAAGAACATCCGGCGGATCAGGTTGAGCTTCGTCGAGCTCGACGAACAGTTCAACCACTCGTTATCGCCGGGCGTGTAGATGAACGGGGCGGCGAACCCGTTGAAGGTGTCGTAGACCTCCCGGTACTCGTTCTCGGCGCAGGATTGGCCCTCCGACCAGATGTCGCCGTCGTGGGTCACGAAGGCCAGCGGGAACCGGGCCATGTCGGCGCGTACCTTCAGCAGCGAGCGCTCCTGGCCCTCCGTGTAGCTGGTGTCGCCGATGAGACCGATCTCGAACGGTCCCGCCGGAGCGGGGTCCGGCGCCGACGCAGGCGCCGGGGCGGCGGTCGTCGGTGTCGGCCCAGGGCCGGATGGGCTCGTCGTCGGGGCCGGGTCGG
>CAZCVW010000281.1:0-4780 GCA_964502185.1 uncultured Burkholderiales bacterium | reverse complement strand
CGGCCCGCGCCCCGGCCAGTCACCCGCACGCGGGCCAGCTGAGATGGCCGGCGCCCTCGCCACGATCCAGCCGTCCCCGGGCACCGTCCGGGAGTTGACCTTTCGGTGCATGGGGACCGACGTCCAACTCCTCACCGTTGGCGGAGAGGACGGGGACCGGCTCGAGCAAACCCGGATGCTCCTCGAATCCCTCGAGGCCCGGTGGAGCCGCTTCCGGCCCGGGAGCGAACTGTGCCGGCTGAATGCTGCCGCCGGCCGCCCCGTCAACCTCGCCGGCGAAACGTTCGCGCTGGCGGCGGCGGCAGTGGACGCCTGGCGTCTGACCGGCGGGCGGTTCGATCCCACGGTCCTGCCCGCCCTCGTCGCGGCGGGCTACGACCGCAGCTTCGAGTTGATCGTCCCGGACGCGCCGGGCCCGCCGACGGCGGTTCCGGTCGTTCCCGGATGCGCCGGCATCGTCCTGCAGCCCGAGACCGGCCTGGTGCTCCTTCCAGCCGGTGTGGCCTTGGACTTCGGTGGGATCGCCAAAGGCCACGCCGCCGACCGGGCCACGACATGGCTGCTGTCGGCCGGAGTGGCCGGCGCCCTGGCCAACCTGGGGGGCGACATCCGCGTGGCCGGGAAGCCCCCCATCGGAGACGCCTGGACGATCGGCGTCGAGAACCCTCACCGGCCCGGCCGGGACCTGGCCGTGCTGGCCCTCACCGAAGGGGCGGTGGCCACCAGCAGCCGCACCCGGCGCCGGTGGCTTCGGGGCGGGCGCCGCCTCCACCACCTGATCGACCCTGCCACCGGCGCTCCCGCCGACCGCGGCATCGACGTCGCGGTGGTCGTCGCCGGCCAGGCTGCCTGGGCGGAGGTACTGGCCAAGGCGGCCTTGGTGGCCGGACCGGAAGAGGGGGCCGAACTGGTCAGGCGTTTCGGGGCCACCGGCCTCCTGATGCTGAGTGGTGGCGAGGTCATGCATCTGCCCGGACTCGAGGAGTACCTGACATGAACCAGCAATTGTGGTGGTACGTCGCCCGGGCCAGTGGCCTGGCCGGCTGGGCGCTGTGCACGCTCTCCGTCTTGTGGGGACTGGCGCTGTCGACCCGCCTGCTGGGCAAGCGGCCCGCCCCCGCCTGGCTGCTCGACCTGCACCGGTTCCTGGGTGGGCTCGCCACCATGTTCGTGCTCATCCACGTGGCCGGCCTGGTGGCTGACAGCTACCTCCATTTCGGCGTGGCCGAACTGCTCGTGCCGCTGGCCTCGGCGTGGAAACCCGGACCGGTCGCCTGGGGCATCACCGCCTTCTACGTGCTCCTGGCCGTGGAGGTCACCTCCCTCTTCCGGCGCCGGCTCCCGACCCGGCTGTGGCGGATGGTCCACATGGCCAGCCTGCCGCTGTGGGGCGCCTCCACCGTCCATCTCCTCACCGCGGGCACCGACGCGCCGCGTCCCACCGTGCAGTGGGCTGTCCTCCTGTCGACCGGGGCGGTGCTCTTTGCCACCTTGGTGCGGGTCCTTTCGCCCCGCCCGGCGCGCCGCGCCGCCACCCGTCTGCCCCAGCACTCGATCAGCTGATCCGGATCCTTGAACGAGGAGCGACCATGCGGCCGGCGCACTTCTGCCGGGTCGACGCGGCATTCGGGCCCAACGGCGGGCGTATGGGGGCGTAAGACCCTGGTCGGTGGCCCGGACGGGGAACGACGATCAACGGGCACCGTTCCGTCGAGTCCGGGAGTAGGAAGATTGGAAGACAAGCACCGTGCAGCGGGCCGTCTCGAATGGTGCCCCAGCTGCGGCACTTGGAATGTGCGGGCCGTCGTTGCCGGCGGCACGGTCAACTTCCTCTGCCGGGAGTGCGGGTGCTGCTGGCACCTGGAAGGGGACCGGTTCCGCGCTGTCGACCCGCGGATCTGCCCCGGATGCTCCTCTCAACCCGTGTGCGTCCGCCGGTTGTGGGAACGGATCGAATGGGCCGAGCCCGCCGGCGGGGACGACGGAGGTGAGACGGACCGCCACGAACGCTGGTCCTGAATTCCCGGCAAACCCACCTCGACGCGCCCGGCGGCTTCGTGTCGCCCCAACGGGTGGCGCCGCTCAACATCCCCAGATTCCGGCGCGGCCGTGTAAGAGTGCGGTTTCGCTCTGAGGAGGACGTTCTATGGGTCGAAGGCGGCTGGTGACGGCGCTGTTCGGGATAACGGTGGTGTTCGGGCCGATGACGGTGCCGACGGCCGGCGCCCAGGGCGAGGAGAAGCAGGGCGACGAGAAGCAGGGCGACCGCGCGGACCGGCTGTGTCTCCATCCCACCCACAAGGGCAGCCCCGGCAACGACGTCATCACCGGCGGCGACGGCGGCGACGTCATCGATGCCGGAGCGGGCCACGACCGCATCGAAAGCCTCGGTGGGAACGACCTCGTCTGCGGCGGCGCCGGCGACGACTGGATCGACGGCGGTTCCGGCGACGATCGCCTCTTCGGCGGCGCCGGCGACGATGTGATCCACGGCGGCACGGGCGAGAACAAGCTGTCGGGCGGCCCCGGGGACGACACCGTGGACGGCGCGCCGGGCTGACCGTTCCCGCCTCGAAGCGGGGACGGTCATGTCAGACGACGGCGCTCTACGGGCTCGGCTTCTCGTGATCGGGGGTTAGCGCTGGGTTAGCGCCTACTTCACCCCGAGGTCGTCCAGCAGGCCGGCCTCGACGTGGCGATGCCACGCCTTGTAGGGCACGTAGGGCGGGAGCGGGGCCGGGCCGTCGGCATGGGGGAGCAGCGACGACCGGCCGCCGACCTGGTTGTCCTCGATGTGGACCTCGACCGTATCGGGGTGGGCGGTCAGCACGGCGGCGGGCACCACCAGCTGCTCCCAGAAGCGGCCGTTGGTCACGACGCCCCGGCCGATGGGCAGGCCGACGCCGGCCACGGTGAACTCCTCCCGGTTGCCGTGCACGCCCCGGTGGGGGTGGAAGAACCCGGCCCCGCCGGTGCGGGCGTCGGCGATGAAGCCCCGGCCCGAACCCCTGTCGATGAGTTCGAAGGTCTCGGCGTCGTCGACGGGGGAGTGGACGAGCACCTGCCAGTTCTCGCACACCTCGGCGGTGGCGTCGCCCTCGGCCAGGCGGCGGCAGGCGGGGTGGTCCATCTGGGCGGCCGAGTAGTTGGAGTCGAAGCTGAAGGCGTGGCCGTGCACCATGCCCCCGTCCCGAGCCAAGTGCGCCCGGGGCCAGTCGATCCGTTGCCAGGTGGCGACCTCGAAGGACAGGTCGCCGACGTGAATGGCGGCGGGCCGGGCCGGCTCCAGCGGCACGTAGACCAGCGTGAGGACGCCCTCGGAGGCGCCGGTCGGGTGCAGATCGAGGTCGATGCCGACCTGCCCGGTGGCGGCCCCGAACAGCCGGCCCGGGTCGAGTTGCTTCGGGGGGCCGGGGGGCTCGTCGGCCGGTCTGGCGGCAGCCGCCAGCAACGAGGCACCCAGTGGCTTGTTGGGGTCGACGTGGGGCAGCTCGATCTTGCCCTGTGGTGTGATGAGGACGCCGTGGGGGCCCTTGCCGGCCACCTGCACGATGACGCCGAGGAGGGCGTCATCGATGTCGTAGCGGAAGTTGAGGGACATGCGGCCCTGGTAGTTGGGCGTGGACAGGGCGAACGGGTACGTGCTCGTGCCCACCACCGACGACGGGTCGGAGCTCGGATCGAGGCCCCGGTAGGTGGCGAGCGTGCCCTCGGGGTCATTGAGGGCGTTGGCGGCGGTGAAGGACCAGGCGTCCTCGAGGCGGAGGCCGAGGCGCTCGGGGATCGGGCCGAGGGTGTCGTCGAGGGAGATGGCCGAACGGTTCTGGAGGGCGTCGTGGGCCAGGAGGTCGACGTACCGGCTGGTGACGCCGACGCCGGCCACCTTCTTGGCGAAGTCGAAGATCACGCCGGTCTGGCCGGCGGGGGTGTCGACCAGGTAGCGGGCGGTGCTCGGGTCGTAACCGGCGGGCCCGAAGTTGGCCTCCAGCCAGGCCCGGTGGCAGTCTGTCCCGGTCTCCCGGTGGTCCTCGATGCGCTCGGAACACGGGTTGGGCAGCACCAGGGCGTCGAAGCCGAGGTAGGTGGCGGCCTCGCCGAGGTCCCGGCCCCGGGCCTTGCCTTCACCGTCGTAGGCCTCGATGACCGGCGCTCCGTAGTCGGAGAACTGGCGCATCACGTAGAAGGCGGGCGGCACGTGGGCGAAGCGCACCATGCCGTCGGTGCCGCTCACCCCGGCCAGGGCCGGTTCGTGGAGCGGATCGAGCGGGAGCACCATGAGCGGGCCCGTCAGCAGCGAAGCGCCCGGCGGCAGCGCCGGGATGAGGGCGAAGGTCAGGTCCTCGGCGGGCACGTCGTGGATGTAGGCGTTGAGGGCGGTGAGGCCGAGGCCCTCGACGAGGCAGACCGGGAGGTGCTCGACCAGCTCGGCCACCCCGCCGGCGCCGAGCGGCACCTGCACGTACCCGCACCAGGCGCCCGGCGCCCACGGGTTGTCGCCCGGCGGCAGGGCCAGGCGCAGCGCGTCCCCTTGCGATTCAACGACCGTCGGCGCCGGCCGGGCCTCGCTCTCGGGCACGTCGACGGCAGCCCGGGTGCCCCTGGGGGTCGTCTCGATGCGCCACGGGAAGGTGACGGTGGGGGCACCGGTCACCCGCCGACTACCCGAAGCTGGGGCGATGACCGGAGCGACGGCCGTCCACGGCCGGCCGCTGTCGGCGGCCGGTTCGGCGCCGAAATTGAGCGGGCCGGCCACCAGCGGGCGGCTGTCGGCTACGGCCGC
>CAZCVW010000280.1:0-4794 GCA_964502185.1 uncultured Burkholderiales bacterium | reverse complement strand
GTGACCACGCGGCGACCCTACGCGGTCACACCCGGACGGTCACGACGCAATTACGATCAGCGCCCTGATGCTCTACGCCTCTGAGACCTTTACCGCCGACGAGGCCGAGATCCTCGATCGGTACTTCACCAACCTCGACCGGCCGGTCTTCGCCCTGGTCAACCTGCCCGAGGTGGTGAAGGGCGCCCTCTTCGCCCGCTACTCGCGCACCCACAAGAGCCTGCGCCGCCTGTTCCTCGACGAGTTCGCCGAGGACATCGAGGACGCCGGCGGCGACGAGGAGCCGAACCCCGCTCAGAAGCTCGTCGGGCTGGGCCGGGCCGAAGCCCTCTACGACAAGGTGTTCCTCGAGTACGGCGACGACTCCGTGGCCCAGCTCGGGGGTGTGCACCTGGCCTGCGAGCAGGCCTCCAACGTGCTCACCAAAGTGCTGGAGTGGGGCCGGCTCATGGCCTATCTCGAGCAGTCCACGCGCTACATCGACTACGACGCCCGCCTTGACGGCCGCTACCGCTACTGGCGGGACCCGGCCATTCTCGACTCGAGCCTGGGCGCCCGCTACGTCGGCGAGATGGACTTCCTCTTCGACGCCTATGCGGCGGCGCGGCCGCGAGTCGTCGAATGGGCCAAGGAGCGCTTTCCCAAGGAGCCCGGCGACTCCGACTTCGTGTGGCGCCAGACCATCAAGGCGAAGGCCTGCGACGCCGTGCGGGGCATGCTGCCCTCGGCCAGCCTCTCCAACGTCGGCATCTACGGGACGGGCCAGGCCTACGAAGCGCTCCTGCTGCGCATGCGGGCCCACCCGCTGCCGGAGGTCCGCCGCTACGCCCAGATGATGCTGGAGGAGCTCAGGCTCGTCATCCCGTCGTTCCTCAAGCGGGTCGACCGGGAGGACCGGGGCGTGGCCTGGAGCGCCTATTTGGAGGAGCGGGCCGAACGGACCGCGGCCATGGCCGCCCACCTTCTCGGCGACGAGGAGCCCGAGCCCCGCCCGGCCGTGACCCTCGTCGACTGGGACCCGGAGGGCGAGGACAAGGTCCTGGCCGCCATCCTCTACCCGGTCAGCGACCTGCCCGAGGATCAGCTGATCGCCCGGGTCCGCAAGCTGGCGCCCGAGGAGCGCTACGCCCTGCTCGACGCCTACGTGGGGGAGCGGGCCAACCGCCGGCACAAGCCGGGCCGCGCCTTCGAGCGGGTGTCCTACCGCTTCGACGTGCTGGCCGACTACGGCGCCTTCCGTGACCTGCAGCGCCACCGCATGTGCACCATCGAGTGGCAGCCGCTCACCCCCGCGCACGGTTACGAGCGGCCCGACGCCGTGGAGGAAGCGGGAGTCACCTCACTGTTCGAAGAGGCCATGGAGCGCTCGGCCTCCTTGTACGAGGACCTGTCCGGCCCGTTCCCGGCCCAGGCGGCTTACGCCGTGGCCCTGGCCTACCGTGTCCGCTTCGTCATGCAGATGAACGCCCGCGAGGCGATGCACGTCATCGAACTGCGCACCGCCCCGCAGGGTCACCCGGCCTACCGGGCGGTGTGCCAGGACATGTGGCACCTCATCCGCGACCAGGCCGGCCACCACGGTCTCGCCGAGGCCATGCGCTACGTCGACATGAGTGACGATGACCTCGGCCGCCTAGGCGCCGAACGGGCCGCCGGGGCGAGGCGGGCGGGCATCCACGCCCCGGAGTGAGTGTGCCGGAGTGAGTGTGCCGGAGTGAGTCTGCCGGAGTGAGTCTGGTCGCGTGAGTCGCGTGAGGTTCGCGGCCTTGCATCCTGTTACTGGTGTTATCTTTGTGGCCCATGTGGCCTACAACCTCGAAGTGGCGTGCATCAGGGCGGAAGGCGGCCACCACCGCGGCCCTCGTTGCGCTTCTGGCCAGCGGAACCGCCGCGGCACGGACGCATTCGGTGAAGCCGGGCGAGACGCTGGAACAGCTCGGCCGCCGCTATGGCGTGCCGGTCACGACTCTGGCCCAGGTCAACGGCATCAGCAACATGGACTTCATCGTGGCCGGAGCCAAGCTCACAATCCCCGCCGCGGGCCCCGCCGCCGGGACATTGGCGGCTCCGGCGGCGGCCAGGCCGGCCCAGCCCCGATCCAACCAGCCCCAATCGAGCCCGCCTACCGTTCGGCTGGCCACCAAGCCGACCGCCGTCGTGCACCCGGCGGGGAACCCCGGCGGAAACATTGGAGTCGTGCCCCGCTCGGCCCGGCCCGTCCAGGTGCCACCCGCCCGGGCCAAGCTCCGGCCGCTGTTCGCCCAGTTCGCCAAGACGGCGGGCGTGCCCGTCGACCTGGCTATGGCGCTGGCCTGGCAGGAATCCGGCTGGCAGACCCACCGGGTGTCGTCCACGCAGGCGGTGGGTGTCATGCAACTCATGCCCGACACCGTCGAGTTCACGTCGCGCCTCCTGTTGAAGCTCGACAAGAACCTGGACCCGCGCGACCCGGCCTCGAACATCCGCATGGGGACGCGCTTCCTGCGCTATCTGCTCGACCGCAACGGCAACCTCGAAGGCGCCCTCGCCTCCTACTACCAGGGGCTGCGGTCGGTGCGGGAGAACGGCCCGCTGGAAGAGACGAAGCGCTTCGTGGCCAACGTCAAGGCGCTGCGGCCCCGCTTCTGACGGCCGGCCTCTACCTCTCCGTCTCTAACCGCGGCGCAGCAGCGTGCCCGCCAGCACCAGGAGCGCGGCGCCGGCCATGAACTCGCCCGGCATGCGGTGCGGTGCCTCGCGCTGGATGCGCTCGTGGAAGTCCTGCACCGCATCGGGGACCGGGTTGCGGTCGAAGAAGTGGCGGGCCGGCTTGTCCACGTCGAGCAGCGTGGCCCCGGCCATGCCGGCCAGCACCGCCATCCGGTTCTGCTTGGCGCCGGCGGCCATGGCGACGAGGGCGGCCAGGCCGACGGCACCGTCCTTGTAGGCCACCTTGAGGAACGCCTCGTGCGACTCCGGCTCCCGGGGGAGACCCCAGTGCGGGAGCGAGTCCATCATGAGGTGGGAGGCGACGCCGGCGGCGAAGGCGGCCACGGGGCGACGACGGAAGACGGCCCCGATGACGGCACCGGCCAGGACGTGATTGGTAACGAGCATACAAACACGAGGTTTCAACAACGTGCCGTCCCGCTCCTGCCGAATGCCGCGACCATCCGCGAGATCTCCGCACGAGCTGACCTCCGAACTCTGCTCCAGCTCCCAGCCCCCCCACAGGATCCTCACAGGCGCGGACGGTGGACTGGTGGCCATGGGACCCGAGGAGACTGCCAACCGAACGGCGGCCGATGCGGCAAAGTACGGAGGTGGCTGAAGCCCGGGTCCTGATCGTCGACGACGAGAACAGCATCACCGAACTCGTCGGCACGGCACTGCGCTACGTCGGCTTCGAGGTGGCCACCGCCGCCAACGGGCGCGAGGCGATCTCGATGGCGCGCAGCTTCCGGCCCGAGCTCATCGTCCTCGACGTGATGCTCCCCGACTTCGACGGCTTCGAGGTGACGCGGCGCCTGCGCAACGAAGGCGTCAAAGCGCCCGTCCTGTTTCTCACCGCCCGGGACGCCACCGAGGACAAGGTCACCGGGCTGACGCTCGGCGGCGACGACTACGTCACCAAGCCGTTCTCGTTGGAGGAACTCGTGGCCCGGGTGCGGGCGGTCCTGCGCCGGGCCGGTGGGGGAGAGGCCGGTGCCTCCGGCCGCCTCGTCTTCGCCGACCTCGAGCTCGACGACGACACCCACGAGGTGTGGCGGGCGGGGGACCCGATCCCCATGACGCCGACCGAGTTCAAGCTGTTGCGCTACCTGATGCTGAACGCCCGCCGGGTGCTCTCCAAGAGCCAGATCCTCGACCACGTCTGGGAGTACGACTTCGGCGGTGACGCCAACGTGGTGGAGACCTACATCAGCTACCTGCGCAAGAAGGTCGACCGTATCGAGCCCCGGCTCATCCACACCGTGCGGGGCGTCGGCTACAGCTTGCGCCTGCCGGGTTGACGGGTTGATGGTCCGGCTCCGGTCGCTGCGGGCCCGGCTGCTCGCCGGCGTCCTCGTCGTGGTGGCCGTCGGCCTCCTGGTCACCAGCGTGGCCACCCACCGGGCGCTGTCCGGCTTCCTCGAGTCCCGCCTCGACGGGCAGCTGCGGGCGTCGCGCCCCCCGGTGTTCACCGAGCTCTCCCGGGGTGGCGTCTACCCCGGGGCGAGGGCGTCGGGCCGCACGGTGATCCTGTCGGGCACCTTCGCCGAGCTGCGCCGATCGTCGGGTCCCAGCGTCAGCTACATCTCCCCCGACCAGCCCCGGCCGGAGCTCCCCGAGGAACTGCCCGACGAGGAGGACTACTTCGACGTCGAGTCGACCGAAGAGGGTTTCTCCTACCGGGTGCTGTCCACACCCCTGCGGGACGGCAGCAGGCTGCTCGTCGCCCTGCCGCTGGAGGGCAACGAAGAGACGCTGCAACGGCTGGTGGCCATCGAGCTGGTGGTGGGCGCCTTCGTGCTGGCCGGCCTCGGCGTGCTGTCGGCCTTCATCGTGCGGCTCGGCCTGCGGCCCCTCGACGAGATCGGCACGACCGCCGAGGCCATCGCCGGCGGCGATCTGGCCCGGCGCGTCGAACGGGCCGAGCCCGACACCGAGGTCGGCCGCCTCGGCCTCGCCCTCAACAGCATGCTCGGCCAGATCGAGGACGCCTTCTCCCGCCGCCAGGCGTCCGAGGACCGGCTCCGGCGCTTCGTGGCCGACGCCAGCCACGAGCTGCGCACGCCGCTGACGGCGATTTGTGGGGACGCCGAGCTGTTCCGG
>CAZCVW010000279.1:0-4809 GCA_964502185.1 uncultured Burkholderiales bacterium | reverse complement strand
GGCCCCGGCCACCACCAGCGCCAGGGCACCGCCCCCGACGATCTTGACGCCGCCGGCCGACAGGCGTCCGTGGCCCAGCGCCCCGAGGTGCGCCCGCCAGCCCCGCTCGGCGTCGCCGCCCAGCACGTCGTCCAGGAAACCGAGGGTGGCGAAACCGGCGACCGAAACGAGTACCAGCACGCGGGCCAGCCCCAGGCCCTCGGTGCCGATACCGGCGGCGGCCGCCGCCGCCCGGCCTCCTTCGACCACGAAGAGGGCCAGGGCGAGGAGGATCCCCGTGCCCGTGGGCACGAAGCGGCCCCGGTGGTTGGGGCGTTGGAGCACGACGGCCGAGAAGAGATCCCCGGTCACCGCCCACAGCAGGCGGGCGACCAGGAAGCCGGTGGCCAACGCCAGGAGAATGGTCACAGGAGAATGGTCACAGGAGAATGGTCACAGGCCGGTCACGTCCAGCGCGCCGAGAGGTAGACCAGGGCGGGGTTGAGCACGCCCAAGATCATGCCGGGTACGGCAATGCCGGAGTCGTTCAGAGCGAAGCCCAGCAGCCCGGCGACGAGGATCCCGGCCAGGGCGACACGCAACTCGGGCAGGCGGCGCTGGATCTCACCGAGCGACGACGGCGAGCGGTACACGAGGTAGGCCACGAAGGCGAGGGCGGCCGGCACCATGAGCGTCCACGGCGACTTCGTGAGCACCGACAGGTTGGCGTCGAGCTTGCGCTCGACGACCAGGATGGCGGCCTCCCAGCCGTCGGTGTCGACCTGCTCGAAGAGCCGCCCCAGGTGACTCCGCCGGGAGGACGGTCGGGAGAGGTCGAACAGCGTGAAGGCGCCGATGGCGGCGGCCGTCACGCCCGCCCCGATGAGCGCGGTGCGCAGCCCGACCCGCATCCCGAAGAACAACGAGGCGACCACGACGAAGGCGGGGACGGCTGAGAGCACGCCGCCGATGTCGGCCCCCCAGGCGGGCAGGCCGACCACCACCAGCGCCCCGGCCACGACGGACAGGCCCACCAGGACGCCCCGCCGCCCGGGGAGCCGATGGGCCAGGAAGGCGGCCAGCAGCAGGGCGGCGGTGATGATCTGGGCGAAGGTCAGGTTGTTGATCCCGGAGAACCGCCCGGCCACGATCGGCGAGTCGCCGAACACGGTGCTCAGCTGCAGGCTCGACCCGGTCACCGCGCTGCCGACGATCACGACGGACATGAGGGCGAGCACGGCTCCGAGCGGGAGCAGGTCCCGCCGCTGCGTGCCCCCGGGCCGGCGGGGCCCTCCCCGCCGCTGGCCGAGCGCCCAGCCGCCGAGCCCGACGAGGACAGCCCCTCCGACGACGAAAGCGAAGTAGGCGCCGGTGCCGTAGTCGACCAACGGGAACAGGGCGGACAGGTAGGTGAGCGGGAGGCTGGCGAGGAGGGCCAGCGCGCCGACCTCCACCAGCGCCCGGGTGCGGCCGCGGCCCCGACCCCGGCGCAGGGCCAGGACAGCCAGACCCGAGAGCAGCACCTGGGCGACGACGAAGACGGAGGCCACCGGCGTGACGAGGCTGTCCCGGAAGCGGGCATCGGCATCCGCTCCGATGAGGAAGTGGCGGCGCGCCTCGGCGTCGCCGCCCCGGCGGCCCCACTCCATGGGGCGGCCCTCCATCGACGACGGACGGGGGACGGACAGCAGATCGAGGACCGTCGGCGCCACGTCGGCCAGGGTCACGAACCCGGAGCGCCGGGTCGAAGCCGACCGCACCAGGCCCGCTTCCTGCCCGGGCACGGCCAGCCCGGCCAGCGTGAGGCGGGCCACCGCCTGGGGTGACGACGGCCCGACCACCACAACCGCATCGTGGGACCGGTCGACGCGAGCCATCAGGGCGCCGATCACTCCGTCCGTCTGGCGGAGGGCCGCCCGATGCATGGCGGCCCGCGGCCCGGAGCGGGCGAAGGCGGCGTAGGCCTCGCTCCGAACCAGGTCCGACCCCTCCACCAGCACCACCGAGCGGTCCCGCCAGACGGCGGCGAACGCCTCGGCCACCGCCGCCGGGTCGAGCCGCAGGCCGAAGGCGGCGTCCGGTTCGGGCCGCAACAGGCCCCGGTCGACGCGCCCGCCGGCCAGTCGCCCGTCGCTGTCCATCAAGGCGCTCACCGCCTGGCGGCCGTAGCGGATGGGATCGGTGCCCGTCCGGGCCAGATCCGCGTTCCCGATGACCGCGGTGCCGACGCCCGCCCCGGTGAGAGCGTCGCCCAGCGCGCCCACCTCGCCGCCGAAGAGCAACCGGTCCTGCTCCTTGTGGTAGCCGGCGATCGAGAGGTTGCCCGCCGCCGCCGGGCCGAGGGGCTCCCCGGTCCGGCGGTGGTAGGCGTCGGCGGCCGGTCCGCCTTCGAACTCCTCGTCGGGGGCGAGGGCGATCCCGTCGACCTCTTTGGGCGCTCCCGCCCGGGTTCCGGCGCCGAGGGTGGCGTATCCCTCGCCCGTCGTCGTCCGGCGCCGGACACCGCGAACGGCGAGGTTGCCGATGGCGGAGTCGTCGAGGAGGGCGTCGAGGTGGGGGGTGTCGCCGCGCCCCAGGTCGCTCCAGGCGACGTGGGGCACCGACAGGATCAGCACCCGCTCCACCTCCGGCCTGCGCGCCCCGTCCCCAACGCCAAAGGTGGGCTCGGCGGCTGGGACCGACACCAGGAGGAAGAGGAGGGCGAGAGCGGCGAGGCCCTTCCTCACGGCCGGGATCTTCCCGGCTCCACTGTCTCATTCCCGGCTTTGGGCCAGGCCACGACCCCGTAGAGGGCGGCGGCGGGAACGGCGAGAGCGGCGATGAGGCCGAGAGTCGGCCCCCGGCCGGAGGGGTTCACCGCGGCCAGGACGGCGGCGGCGCCCAGTCCCAGAGCGACGGCGACCCCGACCGAACGGATCGCTCCGGCGGGCATGAGCGCCTGGCCGGTGCGCCGAGCGAGACACCGCCCGAGGGCTACGGCCCCGACCAGGTAGGCGGCCGAGTGGGCGGCGCCCATCACGGCCAGGCGGGCCTCGCCGTCGACGGCGGTTCCGGCGATCCCCATGAGCGCCGCCCCGAAAACGGCGGAGGCGAGGGCGGCCACCGCCGGGACGCGGCCCTCGCCCAAGGCGTAGTAGGCCCGGACGAAGAGCAGGAAAGCCCCGAAGGGTAGGAGTCCCACGGCCAGCGTGGCCAGGGCGACGCCGATCAACCGGCCGCCCGCCTCCGAGGTCTGACCGACGGCCACCGCTTCCATCGCCCGGGGGGCGAAGACGGCGGCGGCCACGCTGACCGGCACGACGAAGCCCACCATGCGCTCCGACGACCAGCGCAGGGAGCGCCCGAACGCGGCCATGTCGCCCGCCTTGTCCTTGCCCGCGCCCGCCTCCTCGGCCAGTTCGGGCAGCACGGCGGTGATGACGGGCAGGGCGAGGACGGCGTAGGGCACGAGGAAGCAGGCGAAGGCCACCTGATAGGCCACCACGCCGCCGGTGACTCCCATACCGACCAGGAGGGCGGCACCGAGCAGGAGGCCGGTTCCGGCGTGCTGGAGTCCCGCCCACCCCGACAGCCGGACGGCCCGCCCGAGGCCGGGCACCGATCCCGGCCCCGCCAGCCGGGGCCGCAGCCGGAAGCCGCTGACCCGGAGGGCGACAGCCGGAAGGCCGACGAAGGCGGCCACGCCGAGCGTCCCCGCCGCGCCCAGCGCCAGCCGCTCGGAAAGACTCAGGTCGAAGCCGGGTTCCCCGCCTCCGGTCAGGATCCGGAACGTGGCCAGCGCCGCCACCATCACCACCGTGTTGCCGATGGGGGCTACGGCGGTGACGGTGAACCGGCGCTGGGCGTGGAGCACGGCGGTCGACACCGCTCCGTAGGCGTAGAGCAGCACCTGGGGGACGAACAGGCGGAGCAGGAAGGTGGCCAGCTCGGCCTGGTCGGCGGCCACGGCCGGATCCCGGGTGCCGGCGGTGAGCAACTCGGCGATGGCCGGGGCCGCCAGGACCCCGACCAGGCAGACGGGCCCGAGCACGGCCAGCGACCAGCCCAGCAGGGCTCCCCCGAGGCGCTCGGCCGACTCGCCGCCCGGGTCGCGGGCCAGCAACTCCACGAAGGCCGGGACGAGGACCGCCGAGAGCGCCCCCGCGGCCAGCAGGTCGAACAGGACGTTGGAGACGGAGTTGGAGGCCGAAAAGGTGTTGCCGAGGTCGGTCGTGCCGAGCACGGCGGCGATGACCAGCAGGCGCGCGAAGCCGAGAACGCGCGACAGCGCGGTGGCTACGCCCATGACGGTGGCCGCCCGGGAGACCGGGGCTGGCTTCACGGGAGTGAGGGCCTTCACCCGGGGGGCACCGGCGCGGCGGCGGCCGGCTCGGGCAACTGCCGGGTCGCTCCCGGACCCTGCCCGTAGTGCCCGACCCGACCCGCCCCGAGCTCCTCGACGGCGAGGACCGTGGCGGTGCGGCCCCGGGGTTCATCGAGGTCGTCCACGGTGGCCACCCGGACGGCCAGGTCGCGGTCGTCCCGGACCCCCCGGACCACGTCCCCGCGGGCCGATCCCCCCTCGGCCGGCCGGAACACCTCGCCCAGAGCAACCGGCCCTCCTGCTCCGACGATGGCCCGCACCAGGGGCAGCGTGCCCACGGACGCCTCGAGCTCCGCGCCCGTCCCGTCGATGACGAGCACGCGGGCGCCGAGGGCGGGGTAGCGGGTGAGGTCCACCTCCGCGCCGCCGATGGCCTGGAAACGGATGAAGCCGGCGTCGACCAGCGCGGTCAGGAAGTCCTCGGGTGCCGGCGCCACGGGGCCCGGGCCGAGTGCCAGACGCCGGCC
>CAZCVW010000278.1:0-4828 GCA_964502185.1 uncultured Burkholderiales bacterium | reverse complement strand
CTCATCCGATATCGGCTGGCAGGTCGGGCACAGCTACATCGTCTACGGGCCGCTCATCAACGGCGCCACCAGCGTGCTCTTCGAGGGCGTGCCCAACTACCCGGACAAGGACCGGTTCTGGGACATCGTCGAGAAGTACAAGGTCTCGATCCTCTACACCGCCCCGACGGCCATCCGGACCTTCGTGAAGTGGGGCGACGAGTACCCGGGCAAGCACGACCTTTCCTCGCTGCGGCTGCTCGGAACGGTGGGCGAACCGATCAACCCCGACGCGTGGATGTGGTACCGGGAGATCATCGGCGGGGACCGCTGCCCCATCGTCGACACCTGGTGGCAGACGGAGACCGGCCAGATCCTCATCTCGCCCCTCCCCGGCGTCACCGCCACCAAGCCGGGATCGGCCACCTTCCCGCTGCCCGGGGTCGGGGCCGACATCGTCGATGACGCGGGTGAGAGCGTGCCGGTCGGGGGCGGCGGCTATCTCGTTCTGAACAAGCCCTGGCCCGCCATGCTGCGCACCATCTACAAGGACCCGGAGCGCTATAAGGAAGTCTACTGGAGCCGCTTCTCCAAGCCGGAGGAGAACAAGTGGATCTACTTCGCCGGTGACGGGGCGAAGACCGACGACGAGGGCTACATCTGGCTGCTCGGCCGGGTCGACGACGTGATGAACGTGTCCGGCCACCGCATCTCCACCCTCGAGGTGGAATCGGCGCTCGTCGACCACCCCAAGGTGGCCGAGGCCGCCGTGGTCGGCCGCAACGACGACCGGACCGGCCAGGCCATCGCCGCCTTCGTCACGCTCAAGGGCGTGGACACGGGGGACGAGGACCTCATCAAGGAGATCCGGGAGCACGTCGCCAACAAGATCGGCAAGATCGCCAGACCGGCGTCGATCGTGTTCACCGCCGAGCTGCCCAAGACCCGCTCGGGCAAGATCATGCGCCGCCTGCTCCGGGACATCTCGGAGAAGCGCCAGCTGGGCGACGTGACGACCCTGGCCAACGCCGGCGTGGTGGAGGAGATCGCGGCCATGGCCAAAGAGGTGAAGAGCGACGACTGACCCGTCAGGGGAGCGTTAAGAGGCGGGCCTGACGCGCTAAGACCGCGTCAGGCCCGTTCCTTATGGGGGAAGCCGGCCGTACAACGGCTGCATGAACCAAGACGAGCGCAGCGCTTCTCTCTTCGGAATGGCCGTCGGCGGCCTGCTGCCCATCTTCGTGGCCGCCGCCCTGGTCCTCGTGCGGGACGAGGTGGCCAACGCCAACGTGGCCCTGGCCCTGGTGGTGTTCGTGGTCCTCGCCGCCGCCATCGGCGGGCGGGGGCCCGGCATGCTGGCCGCTGTCGTCTCGGCCCTGTCCTTCGACTTCTTCCACACCCGGCCCTATCTGTCGCTCACGATCGACTCGCAGGACGACGTCGAGACGACCGCCCTACTCCTCACCGTCGGCCTGATCGTCGGCACCATCGCCTCCCGGGCTCTCCGGGCCAGGGCGTCGGCCGAGGCGGCCGGCGAGGAGATCCGCCGCATCCACCGGCTGGCCGACAAGGTCGCCGCCGGGGTCGACGCCACGGACGTCATCACCGCCGCCCAGCACGAGCTCACCGAGCTTCTCACCTTGCGGAGTTGCCGCTTCGACGCCCCGCCCTTCGCCGACGCCTTTCCCCGCCTCGCCCGCAGCGGCGTGATCGAAGGGCCCACGGTGTGGCGCATTGCCGGCGACGGCTTCGAGCTGCCCGCCGAAGGGGTGGAGTTGCCGGTGCTGGCCCGAGGCCAACAGGTGGGCCGCTTCGTGTTCACCCCGACCGCCGGTGTCGGCGTGACCCTGGAACAACGGGTCGTGGCCCTGGCGCTGGCCGACCAGGTGGCGGCCGCCCTCGGTACTCCCCGCCGCCCTGTGAGATCAGAGAGGAATCCCAATGCGTGACATCGTCTACGTCGGCCTGATCGTCGGCTTCTTCGCCCTGGCCGGCGCCTACATCCAGGCCTGCGCTCACCTCCTCGGGGACGAACCGACGTGAGCGGCGACAACCTCGTCGCCCTGTTCCTGGCCGTGCTCATGACGGGCTACCTCGTCTTCGCGCTGCTGTACCCGGAGAAACTTTGATGAGCACCGCCGCCTGGCTGCAGTTCTTCATCCTCATCGCCGTCGTGGTGGCCTGCGTCAAGCCCCTCGGCGCCTACATGGCCAAGGTCTTCAGCGGCGGCCCCGCCCCGGGCGACCGCATCTTCAGTCCCGTCGAGCGCCTCGTATACCGGGTCGCCGGCGTCGATCCCAGCCGGGAGCAGCGCTGGACCATCTACGCCGCTTCCGTGCTCGCCTTCTCCGCCGCCTCGGTGATCCTGCTCTACGTCCTGCAACGGGTGCAGGGCTCGCTGCCGCTGAACCCGACCGGCGTCGGCGCGGTACCGCCGGCGTTGGCCTTCAACACCGCGGTGAGCTTCGTCACCAACACCAACTGGCAGAACTACGCCGCGGAGAACACGGTCAGCCACCTCACCCAGATGGTCGGTCTCGCCGTTCAGAACTTCGTCTGCGCGGCCGTGGGCATCGCCGTGGCCGTGGCCCTGATCCGCGGATTCGTCCGGCGCCGGTCCGCCACCCTCGGCAACTTCTGGGTCGACCTGACCCGCTGCACCGTCCGGATCCTGCTGCCCCTGGCCTTCCTCGGCGCGCTGGTGCTGGCCAGCCAAGGAGTCATCCAGAACGTCCGGGGCTTCGAGGTGGCCGAGACGGTGGAGGGTTCCACGCAGGTCGTTCCGGGCGGGCCGTTCGCCAGCCAGGAGGCCATCAAGGAGCTCGGCACCAACGGCGGCGGGCCGCTCAACGCCAACGCCGCCCATCCGTTCGAGAACCCCAACGGGTTCACCAACTTCATCGAGATGTTCTTCATCCTGCTCATCCCCTTCGCCCTGACCTACACCTTCGGGCGCATGGTGAAGGACCAGAAACAGGGCTGGGCCGTCTTCGGCGCCATGTTCGTACTCTGGGCCGGCAGCGCCCTCATCGCTCAAGGGTTCGAGACCGGCGGCAACGCCGCGCTGGACCGCCGCGACGTGAGCCAGGAGATGGCCGCGGCCCAGCCGGGGGGAAGCTTCGAAGGCAAGGAGGTGCGGCTCGGCGCCGCGGCCTGCGGGCTGCACGCCGCGGTCACCACGGGCACGTCGACGGGCTCGGTGAACTGCGCCCACGACAGCATGACCCCCGCCGGCGGCGCCGTACCGCTGGTGAACATGATGCTCTCCGAGGTGAGCCCCGGCGGGGTGGGTGCCGGTCTGTACGGCATGCTGGTCTTCGCCCTGCTGGCCGTGTTCATCGCGGGCCTGATGGTCGGGAGGACCCCGGAGTACCTGGGCAAGAAGATCCAGGCCGCCGAGATGAAGCTGCTGGTGCTCTACATCCTGGCCGTCCCGCTCGTCGTGCTCTCCTTCACCGGCGCCTCCGTGCTCATCGGCACGGCCCAGAACTCGATCTTCAACTCAGGGCCCCACGGCCTCACCGAGGTGACCTACGCCTTCACCTCGGCCGCCAACAACAACGGCTCCGCCTTCGGCGGCCTGACCGGCAACACCGACTGGTTCAACACGACACTCGGGCTGTGCATGCTCTTCGGCCGCTTCCTGCTCATCGTCCCGCTGCTCGGGATCGCCGGTTCACTGGCCCGCAAGCAGCCTGTGCCGCCCTCGGCGGGGACCTTCCCGACGGGCACGCCTCTGTTCGCCGGACTGCTGACCGGCGTCGTGCTCATCGTCGTCGGCCTGACCTATTTCCCCGTGGTGGCCCTCGGTCCCGTCGTCGAGCACCTCGCCCTCTAGGAGCCCCGGCATGACTATCACCGCTCAATCCGGATCCCCCGGCACCCCCGCTCCGTCAGGTCCCCCGGCCCGGAAGTCGGCCCGGTCACTGTTCGACCCCGAGATCCTGCGCCACGCGACGATCGACAGCCTGAAGAAGCTGCACCCCCGGCTGATGGTGCGCAACCCGGTCATGTTCGTGGTCTGGATCGGCAGCATCCTGACCACCGTCCTGTTCGTGCGGGACCTCGGGAGCGCCTCGGGCAAGGAGAACCTGTTCGCCGGCCTGGTAGCCGCCTGGCTGTGGTTCACGGTGCTCTTCGCCAACTTCGCCGAGGCGGTGGCCGAAGGGCGGGGCAAGGCGCAGGCGGCGACGCTGCGCAAGGCCCGCAGCGAGACCATGGCCCGCCGCCGGCTGCCCGACGGGACCCTCGAACCGGTGCCGTCGTCTGAGTTGACGCTCGACGACGTCGTGGTGGTGACCGCCGGAGAGATGATCCCGTCCGACGGTGAGATCATCCACGGGATCGCCTCGGTCGACGAGTCGGCCATCACCGGCGAGTCCGCCCCGGTCATCCGGGAGGCCGGAGGGGACCGCTCGGCCGTCACCGGCGGCACCCGGGTGCTGTCCGACGAGATCGTCGTCCGGATCACCGCCCGGGCGGGCGAGACGTTCCTGGACCGCATGATCGCCCTGGTCGAGGGAGCCAGCCGTCAGAAGACCCCCAACGAGATCGCCCTCAACATCCTGCTGGCCGGTCTCACCATCACCTTCATGCTGGCCACCGTCACCCTGCAGCCCTTCGCCATCTACTCGGGCGACGAGCAGGCGGTCATCATCCTCGTCGCCCTCCTCGTGTGCCTGATCCCCACCACCATCGGGGCGCTCCTCTCCGCCATCGGCATCGCCGGCATGGACCGCCTCGTCCAGCACAACGTGCTGGCCATGTCGGGCCGGGCCGTCGAGGCGGCCGGCGACTGCTCCACGCTCCTGCTCGACAAGACGGGCACCATCACGCTGGGCAACCGGCA
>CAZCVW010000277.1:0-4848 GCA_964502185.1 uncultured Burkholderiales bacterium | reverse complement strand
ATGGAAGCGTGATAGACGAGCAGGTCGTCAGGGGACTGCGAGCGGGCTTCGTAGGCGGGCAGCGCCAAGACGTCCCCGTCGAGCTCAGGAGCGATGTAGCGGGCGAATACCTCTGACGGCCCGATCCTGCGCAGCAGCGCCCGGAACTCGAGCGCGGTGTCGGTGACGGCGTCGCCGGGCGACGCCGAGACGATGACCTGATGGATCTCCATCAGCGGGTGGCGATCACGAGGTAACCGGGGGGCGTGAAGAGCTGGTGCTCCAGCCGCTCCTCCTCGCCGTCGGCCGGCGCAGCCGCCCGCCACTGGATCGCAATGGCGGCAAAGCCCGCTTCGCTGAACAGGAAGGACAACTCGGCGGGATGGAACGGCTGCGGGGCGCTCCCCATTTCCACGACGACCCGGCCTCCGGGCCGCACTTTCTCGGCGGCCAGCGCCACGAGGTCGACCACCTCTTCGGCCGTCAGGTGCTCGATCGCTCCGGTCACCGCCAGGCCCCCGAGCGAGCGTGCCTCCCGGACCATGAGCGGGCCGAGGCCTTCGCCCTTCTCCAGGGTCAGCACAGGGCCGTTGCCCACTCTGCCGTCCTTGCTGGGGCGCGGAGCCGCCGTCGAGGCGGAGACACGGACGCCGACCAAGGCCCTCTCTTGGGTCGCTTGGCGTTCCAGGACGGCGTCCACCTGGGGAATCAGCCCCGTGCGGATCTCGTCCTTGAGCGACTCCACCGTGGCCACCAGGGAGGCGAGGAGATCCGTCGCCGGTTGGGCGAAACCCTGGACCTGCTGGAGGACACCCTCGGTCTGGCGGCCGACCGCCTTGGCCACGGCCCGGTGAAGCGCCTGCCCACCGGGGAGGTCGGAGTCGACGGCGATACGGGCCCGCTCCAGCGGCAGCGATGCTCTCAGCGCCTCCAGTTGGCCCTGAAGGTCGAAGCTGGGAGGGCTCGCTCCCCGTTGCCGGAGGATCCGCTGGAAGTGCTCGGCCAGGTCGTCCTCGAGCCCGGGGGGGTATTCCCCCGCCCGGCGACGCTCCTCCACCCGGGCGCGCAGTTGGGCCACCAGGGCGTCGACGTCGACGTGGGCCTCTGCTTCGGGGGTGGACCCGGAAGTCGACGGGTTGGACTGATCGGGCTCCTCCACGGGAGCCCGATCGTAGTAGCGGGCGTCCGCCTGACCGCAGTCTGTCATCCAGCGCCGTCCTGGCCGCCCACTACGAGCGGTACCCCGGCACCACGCCATCCCTCGCTTGAGCTCGCCATCGCCGCCGCCGAACTCGACGGGAACCCGCTCGCCGCCAACCCGGGCCAACCTCCTCGGGATCGTCGACGCGCCCCTCGACACCGCCTCGGCCAACGTCGCCGCTTCCATCGCATCCGCGCCCGGCGTCTCAGTAGCCGACGCCCACGTCGGAGCCGTCATCCGCGCGTGCGCCAGGAGTGGAGTGGCGTGCTCCGCTCCCTTGCGGGAGAGGTCCTGGACCGGCTGTTCGACCCCCAGGCTTGGCCGGCGCCAGCGGACCTCACGGTTCCTAGGGATGAGCCGGCTCTCCGCCTCCCCTGAATATTGGCTTTACTTGATATCGAGTAGAACCGATAATACTGGTGTGTGGCGGATCGAAGGCGTACGGCGACCAGTACCTCACCGAACTCCGAGACGAAGGACTCATCTAGATGCCGAAGACCCGCAACATCAACGAAGAGCTCGACGCCGTCCTGGCCGACCCGAAGCGCCGGGCAAACATTGAGCGTGAACGCCGCGAGGCCGTCACCGAGATCGTCCTCCACAGCCTCAGCGAACTGCGCCGCACCCGCCAGATCACCCAGGTCGAACTGGCCCGGTTCCTCGGCTGCGGCCAGCCCAGCATCTCCAGCCTCGAACACTCCGAAGACCCGAAGCTGTCCAGCCTCCGGGAATACGTCGAAGCCCTCGGTGGCCGACTTGAGATCACCGCCGTGTTCGAGGACGAACGGTTCCCGCTCGGCGTCTAGAACGGTCACCGGGTTTCCTCGTGGACGTGGCCGACACTGGTTCGTGCCGCGCTCCGGCCCCTCGGATGTCCGCACAAGCAATCATCTGGGACATCCGGCGCTCGAACCGCCGGGATGACGACAATAAGCCCAGCGATGCGCCTGCCAGCGATAAAGCGAAACGCCAGCTGCAAGTGGAGCGTTTTGTCAGGTTCCTCTACGCCGTCAAGCAGGCGGTCGACCGCGACCGGAGGCGGGGCCAGCTCCTTCTCACCGGCTCCACCAGCTACCTGGCCGATCGCAGCGTGTCGGAGACGTTGGCCGGACGCCTCGGGCTGCTCGTCCTGTGGCCACTGTCGGCCGGTGAACATCGTGGGGTGCGGGAGACATTCCTCGACCGACTGCTCGACCCCCAGGCCTGGCCGCCTCCGCCGGGCCCCACGGTCCCGAGGGATGAGCTGGTCGCTTGGATCCTCGAGGGCGGGTTCCCCGAGGTCGTGACCGAGGGGCTTCGGGGCCGGCGGAGGCGGGCCTGCGGCCACAGACCCTCCCCCTCGGCGAACGCCTCTGGGCCGTCCCCGTCTCTGCGCTGTGGCGCGCCGACTGACGAACAGTCGATGAGCATGATCGTGCACATCTCCCGTCTCAGCCGGGCACGTGAGCGCAGTACCATGCTCCCTGAGCACGATCGTGCTCAGGGAATGGTGAAACTGCCGAATGCCTGACAAGAACTGTAAGACTGAGCACGATCGTGCACAGCCTCTGGGGAAGGCCGTGCGAACACGCCGTCGCCAGCTGGCGCTCACCCAGGCTGACCTGGCCGACCTGGCCGGTTGCGCCCGGCGCACGGTCAGCGCGATCGAGGCGGGCAAGGAGACGATCCGCCTGAGCGTGCTCCTCGATGTCTTCGCCGCCCTCGGCCTTCGTCTGCGGGTGGAGCCGGGCCCGGGTGGTCTGGTCGCCGATGACTGACGACGACCCCAGGGAGGTGACGGCCGCCGACGTCTACAAGGGCGACGTGCGGGCCGGGGTCCTGGAGCGGATGGAGGGGGCTGTCCAATTCCGCTACCTGCCTGACTACCTGGCCGGCGGCGGGCCCCAGGTCGCCACCCGGCTGCCGCTGTCCCCCCAGCCGGTCGTCACCCCGGCCGGGAGCGTCCACCCCTTCTTCGCCGGGCTCCTCCCCGAGGGGGTGCGCCTCGGCGCCCTCACCCGGCGGGTCAAGACCTCGGCCGACGACATGCTGAGCCTGCTCCTCGCCGTCGGCGCCGACTGCATCGGTGATGTCCGCGTCGTCCCCGGCGCCTCCGACGCCGCACCGGCCAAGCCGCTCGTCGTGGTCGACGACTGGGCCGACGCCGACTTCGACGAGCTCTTCGCCGCCAGCGTCGCCGTCAGCGGGACCCGCCTCGAGCTCTCCGCCCTTCCCGGGGTCCAGGAGAAAGTGTCGGCGGCCATGATCTCCTTCCCCGTGACGGGCGCCTCGGGCAGTCACATCCTCAAGCTCACCCCCCCGTCCTACCCGCGCCTGGTCGAGAACGAGGCGTTCTTCATGGCCTTCGCCGCCTCAGCCGGCCTCCCCGTGGCCGAGGTGGCCGTCGTCACCGACCGCCTCGGGCGCTCCGGACTGCTCGTCACCCGCTTCGACCGCCACGTCGGGCCCGACGGCCGGCTGCTGCGACTGGCCCAGGAGGACGCCTGTCAGTTCTGTGGCGCATACCCGGCCGACAAATACCTGTTGCCCATGAACCGAATCGCTCAGGCGGTGGCCGACCTCACCGACGCCCCGCTCGTCGCCGGGCGCGACCTCGTACGGCTGGTCGCCTTCTCCTACCTCGTCGCCAACGGGGACCTGCACGCCAAGAACATCGCCATCCGCCGGCGCCCCGACGGCCTCGTTGAGCTCGCTCCCGCCTACGACCTCCTCGCCGACTTGCCCTACACCGGCGACCAGCACATGGCGCTCAAGCTCGACGGCCGGGACCTCGGGCTGAAGCGCAGCGTCCTGGTCGCCTTCGCCGGCCGTTTCGGGGTGCGGCCCAAGGCGGTCCACGCCGTCCTCGACCGGCTCTGCGACGTCGCCCCCGCCTGGGTGGCCCGCCTGGAGGAGATCGGCCTCGACGGACGCGCCACCGCCCATCTGCACCGCACCATCCTGTCCCGGCGGGACGAGCTGGGCGCCGACTGACGGCATCGAAGGAGGGCTACATTCCTCCGGGTGTCACACGGAAGATCGTCTACAAATCCTCCGTGTTCGCTACTGAGACAGAACGGCGAAGCAGCCTGAGACGAATCTGACGCGATTTCGTCTCAATGTCGGATGTTCCGCTGTATCCGCGGTGCGCGACGAGGCCGAGAGCCGCGGGGTGGTGAGGCTCTCGCCGGCCCGGGGCGCGCGGAGCCTGCCGGAGCACCAGTTCGTCGCCCATCACGAGGCGCGAGGCGGCACGGATTATGGCAGCATTAGATGCGCCGATTGTTGCCTTAGGGAGGTGGACGAGGATGCGGACAACTCTTGCCCTCGACGACGAGCTGGTCGCGGAGGCGCAGCGCCTCACCGGGACCACCGAGAAGAGCGCCCTGGTCCGGGAGGCCTTACGGGCTCTCATTCAGCGGGAGAGCGCCCGCCGGTTGGCCAGGCTGGGCGGGACCGAACCCGCGCTCACCGAGATCTCGAGGCGCCGCAGCGAAGCTTCGTGATCCTCGTCGACACCTCCGTCTGGGTTGACCACCTTCGGGCCGGTCGCTCGACTCTCGTGCGGTTGCTCGACGACGGGCTGGTCCTGGGTCACCCCTGGGTAGTCGGAGAACTCGCACTCGGCCATCTGTCTCAACGCCACGAGGTCCTCCGGCTGTTGGGAAGCCTGCCGCAGGCGACAGTCG
>CAZCVW010000276.1:0-4850 GCA_964502185.1 uncultured Burkholderiales bacterium | reverse complement strand
AGAAGCCGCCGGCGACGAAGGCAGCCCCGAAGCCGGCGGTCAAGAGCGCGGCCGGGGCCAAGCCGGCCGCGGCCAAGAAGGTGGCGTCGACACCGTCCCGGCCCCGAAGTGCCCGGGCCAGCGCAGCCAAGAAGCCCTAGTCCGCGACTGCGAGAGGCCGGCGGTCGCGAGCCGGTTTGGTCGAAATATGAGACCAACCCTGCTCGGGTTGCCGTGCGTCAGTTGCTGTAGATGCGGGTCGGCGCGACGAGTAGGACTGTGCCGCGCTGGTCGGCCATGACGCGGTCGTAGGCCGACCAGTCGTCGTGGGTTCCTCCGGCGGCGGCGACGAGCGGCAGGAGGGTGAGGAAGACCCACCGCCAACCGAGGGCGTGCTCGATGAGGCTGGCCAGGCTGGGGCCGACGATGCCGGCTGGGTGAGCAGCCCCGTCCCGGTAGCCCGCCCGGAGTCCGCGTCGGTGCGGTGGTGGTGGCGCTCACGCCGAGGCCTCCAGGGCCAGCAGGGCCGCTTTGGCCTCGGTGCCGCCGAGGTACTGGCCGATGGTGCCGTCGCTGCGGACGACCCGGTGACAGGGCACCACCACGGGGATCGGGTTGTGCGAGCACGCACTCCCCGCCGCTCGCACCGCGGCCGGGTTGCCGGCGGCCCGGGCGACCGCCGCGTAGCTCTCGGTCGTGCCGTAGGCGATCTCGCGCAGATGGGAGATCACCGCTCGGCGGAACCCGTGGACCAGCTGCAGGTCGACGGGCACGTCGAAGTGGCGGAGCCGGCCGGCGAAGTACTCGTCCAACTGACGGGCGACGTCGTCGGTGCGCCGGGGCGACCGCAGGATCCGCGGGCTGATGGCGGCGGCCAGCTGGGTCAGGACCGCGTCGTGGTCCTCCCGCTCGAAAGCGACCCGCACCAATCCGTCGGGGCTGGCGGCCAGCAGCAGCGGGCCGAAGGGGCTGTCGACGATCCGGTAGGACACGTCGAGCAGACCCTCCCGCTCGGCCTCGGCGGCCAGACGGGCTCGGAGCTCGGCGTCGGTGTCGCGGTCGGCGGCCGGGAAGGCGGCGGCCAGGCGGTCGATGATCTCGTTATCGGTGCGGGCGTCGGGGGTCATGGGTGTGATCCCTTCGTGTAGGTCTTGCGCAGGTTGGCGATGCCGTCGGCTGCGCTGCGCCGGGCGGCTGCCTCACTGCTTTCGAGGAGGGCGGCCACCTCGGCGTAGGGCAGGTCGGCGAGGTAGCGGTAGATGACGGCGCCGCGCTGCTTGGGCGGGAGGGCATCGAGCGCCGCTCGCAGGCCGTCGTCGCCGGGGTCGGCATGGTGGTCCGCGGTCGGCACCTCGGGCAGGTGCTCGGTGGGTCGCGGGGCCCGGCTCGCCTTGCGGATCTGGTCGACCGCCTTGCGATGGGCGATCGTCACCAGCCAGCCCCGGACGCAGCTGTCGGGCCGCAGTTCGGGGTAGGCCCGCATCGCCGAGAGGAAGGTCTCGGACCAGGCGTCCTGGGCGTCGACCGGACCCAGCAGGGCGCGACACACCCGCATCACCACCGGGCCGTGCTCGGCCACGATCTCCTCGAACGGTCGCATGGTCACATCCAGTAAAGCCGTGCTCAGGGGAGGCCGGTCGGCCGAACGGTGATGCTCAGGCGGCCCGGGGGGAGGCCGAGGCCGTCGGGGGCCGTGTCGGGGAAGACCTTGGGGACGCCGTACGTGGACCACGCCCGGCAGCACCTCCCGCCAGGTCCTCGGTGGTTCGGCGCCGGCGATGGCAGCGCCAGTTGGTGCGCCGGACCCGCCGCGTCCACGGCCACGGGCGGCAGCGTGGTCGGCAGGCCGCCGAGCCGGCTGCGGGCCCCTCGACGACGTGGTCTGCGTGGGGAGCGTCATACCCGGTCAACGCTCACCGGGCCCCGGATGTGAGGTGTGAGCGTTGAATTTTGCTTCCTGTCGAGCAGCCTCAGTGCGATCGCGGAGCGGTTGTGAACGGGGGCGGCCCTAGGATCCCCACCCCACCGTGTTCTTTCGACGACGCAATAGACCTCATGCGATGGTCAGCGCGCGCCATGTACCGATCCGCGCTGGCTGAGCACCCGAGCCAGGCGAAGCCTCCACGACGGAAGCGCTCGTGAGCGACAACGAGGGTGAAGCCTGAGTCAGGCATCGCCCGCCGCGCGCCGCGCGCCGCCAACCGCCCGAGCCTCCGCCGGAAGGGGCTAGAGCACTGCGCGCGCCGCCGGAGCCGCCGTGACCCTCGGCCTGACCACTGTCGAAGCGGAACTCGGCTTGGAATCCGTCTTCACGGTCCCATTCGGGAGCCACCCAACCCACCCGGTAGCCGAGTTCGGCAAGGTGGTCGGAACGGTTCGGAAGTCCGACCACGACACGACAACGTCTTGCTCGCTGATGACACAGGCGGCGCACCCACAGCCGGCCACTCACCGCACCGGTAGACCGCCACACGCCGGAGCGGATCGGCGGGAAGAAGGGGCGACCTTGCCGTGGTCCTCATGGGCGTCGCCGACCCGTAGAACCCCTGGAGGAAACGGCCTCACCTCACGGTCGGCCCAGGGCCGGAGACGAACTGGCGTCAGGCGGCGCCGCCTTCCGGGGGACGGGCGGCCCCCAGAGATTTCACTCGCTGGCGAATGCCTGGAAGAAGGTCGGAAACGTTCCGAGGAGGCCGAGTCCCACCAGCACCAAGCCGATGACGAACACCTTGGAGAGGTCAACCGACCGCTTCCGGAGCCCGAAGTGGAGCGCGACCCAGGCGACGAGCCACACGATCACCGCCATGCCGGTTTTCCCCGACAGCGGTCCGACGCGAGCGTTCCACTCCAGCCAGCTCTTGGCTCCGGCGTTCGCCTCGGCCAGCGTGGTGAGGAATCCCAGAGCGGCGCACCCGACACCGCCGGCGATGAGGGCGGCGGCCACGGGCCCCTCGGGCTTGTCGGCTTCCAGCAACGGCAAGTCTTCCAGGCCGACCTCGGGACGCTCGATGATCTTGGCCATGGGTCGATTCCTCTCTTGAGGCGAAGGCGGTTACTTGACGGGGGCGACCTTGGTGATGAAGGCGCCGAAGGCACCGGCGACGCCGGCGAACGCAAAGGCCATCACGAAGAGCGTCATCGCTGTCCTGCGCATCCACTGGTGACGGATCAGGTTGGTGCCGTAGTAGACGACGATGAAGGCGGCCACCGTGGCGACGATCGGGCTCATCCAGGCCAGGTGCTCCTTCCATTCCATGCCGAACTCGTGCCAGTCCTTGGTGGAGGCGTCGGCAAGGAGAAGCGACCTCGGGCTCGTGGGGACCTTCTCGCGGTACCAGGGGTAGACGACCCAGGTGCCGGTGATGACGGTGCCCCAAGCGGCGATCGCCATTCCGACGACGCCCACCTTGAGTCGCCGGGTGCGTTCGATGATCCCCGATGACGTGATGAGAGCGGGCCGGAGGCTGTACAAACCGGCGAGGCCGCCGGCAAAGGCGAGGAGGAAGAGCGCCCCGAACCCCATGCCGTGCACCAGACCCCACCATTCTCGGGCGGTGAAGCTCATTGCCTCTCCTTGGGTGACCGGCCCCCTCGTTGGGGCCTCGTCCTGGAGAGTGTCGGTGCTTGTCGGCACCTTCTCGTAGAGGACTTCCGCACCTCGTCGGGGGCCGAAAGCCCCTACTCTTACGAAGCGGACTTTTCCGCGACTCGAGCCAGGCAGATGCGCCCTTCGTCGAGCCGTCTTCACCGCTCGAGAACCGGCCCGACGTCTCGCGGGCGGCGGCGACCAGGGCGGGCCCGCTTGTGCAGCGCGTCGGCGGCGAGCACGGCCGGTGCGGTGAGCACGGCGACCGCGAGCCCGGCGACCGGGGGTGGCGCGTGGTCGAGGACGGAGGCCACCGGGGAGATCAACAGGAACCCGGCGAGGACCGCCAGTTCGATTGCCACCGCGCCGAGCAGGAGCCGGTTCCCGGTCCATCCCAGCGCTCCCGGCCACCGGGTGGCGCTGCGACAGGCGAAGGCGTTGGCGGTCTGTCCGATGACCACGGCTGCGAACGCGGCGCCGGAGGCGGCCAGGAGGGCGTGCCCGGTCGGGAAGCTCTGACCCGGTCGCCAGCCGGCGGCCACCAAGGCGACGAGGAAGGCGGCCATCTCCATCACGGCCTCGGTGGGGCCGAGCACCCCGAAGACCCGGCGCAGCAGTGCGCCATCGATGAGGTGGCGGCCCATGGGTGGGCGCTCCAACGCTCGGGTGTCGGGCGCTTCGGCGCCGAGGGCGAGGGCGGGCAGGAGGTCGGTCCCGATGTCGAGGGCCAGGATCTGCAGCACCCCGAGGGCGAGCGGGAAGCGGCCGCCCGACAGCGCCCACACCACGAACGGGGTGAGCTCGGCGACGTTGTCGGTGAGGTGGTAGGTGAGGAAGCGGTGGACGTTGGAGAACGTCGCACGGCCCTGCTCGATGGCAGCGACGATGGTGGCGAAGTCGTCGTCGAGGAGGACGAGATCGGCCGCCTCGCGGGCGACATCGGTCCCCGAACGGCCCATGGCGATGCCGATGTCGGCCGCTTGGAGCGCGGGACCGTCGTTCACGCCGTCACCGGTCATGGCCACCACGTGGCCCCTCGCCTGCAGGGCACGGGCGATGCGGAGCTTGTCCTCGGGCGCCACCCGTGCCAGCACCACGCCTTCGCGATCGAGGAGCGCGCCCAGCACCTGCTCGTCTGCTGGCAGGTCCTTTCCTTCGAGCACGAGGCCCCCGAGATCCGACAACCCCACCTGGGCGGCGATCGCCCGCGCCGTCGCCGGGTGGTCGCCGGTCACCATGGCGACCCGGATGCCGGCTCGCCGGCAGGCAGCGATCGCGTCAGCCG
>CAZCVW010000275.1:0-4875 GCA_964502185.1 uncultured Burkholderiales bacterium | reverse complement strand
GAGCTGGCGGCGGTTCTCCGTGAGCTCGGGGGCGGGGAGCCGGCCGTTGACCCCGAGGCGAGCCAGTTCGGCGCCGAGGCCGCCGGCGCGGACGGCCTGGGCCTGGTGGGGGTCGCCGAGGCACCAGAGGCTGGCGGTGGGGGTGGCGGCGACGGCGGAGAGGACGATCTCTGCGTCGCTGGTGGCGACCTGGGAGACCTCGTCCAGGATGACCACCGCTCCGGCGGCGAGGCGGCCACCGGCGAGGGCGAAGGAACGGGCTGACCGCACGAGGAGGAGCCGGCGGCCCTGCCCGGGACCGGACTGGGACAGGGACGCGGCGCCCCGGTGGTCGTCGGCCAATACGCCGGCCACGGGGATGCCGACCGCTTCGGCCACCTCGGCCGCCGAGTAGGGCCGTTCCCCGATGAGGAGCAGCCCGAGTCTCCCGCCGCCGTCGCCCCGGAGGTGGGGGGCGCGGGAACGGACGTGGACGATGCTCTCGACGGTTGGACGGACCACGACGAGAGCGAGGTCGGCGGTTCGCAGCGCCGCCCGGGCGGGTGACTCCTGCGACCAGCGGCCACAGTCGACCACGGTAAGCCCCGGTCGTCGCGATGCCGCCTCGAACAGCCCGACTCCGATTTCCGCCAGCACCGTCCGGGCCTGCTCCGGGGAGCCGGGGCCGAGCAGGACGGTCCCACCGGCGGGGAGCGCCTGGACGTGAGTGTCGAGATACTCGGCGGGGGCGCCACCGTGCCGGCCGGCGGCGGCCAGGGAGACGAGGTCCGGGTCGAAGGGAAGGAGGAGCCGGGCGGCGAGGTCACCGCCGGCGGGGTCGGCCTCGATCAGGAGCGACTCGTGGTAGAGGGACCAGGCGGCCACACAAGCGAGGGCGGTGGTCGTCGCCCCCGGCGAGTGCTTGACGGACGTGAGGGCGATGACGCTCACGGCAGCGCCCGCATCACACTGAGGCGGCCTTCTGCGCCGGCGGCGGCGATCGCCGGGGCCATTTCGGGGACGAGTGCGAGCGACACGGCGGTGGCCCCGGCCGAGTCGGGGACACGTTCGACGGCGGTGACGCTCGCCTCGACCGGTACGGGCGCTTCGGTTGCCGTTTCGCCGTTCGGGTCGGTGGTGGCGCCTCCAACCGCCAGCACGACGAGTCGGACGGAGTCGCCCGCCCTGAGCCCGAGCGGGAACTGACCGGGTTTGAGGACGGCGCCGACGATCATTGTGCCGGGAGGCAACGTGGGCTTGTCGGTGAGCTGCGCCGGGCTGAGGAGCCCACCAGGAACGAGTGCGACACCGGAGGCCCGCCCGAGGATCCGGGGGAGCTCGGACGCGCTCACGGTCCGGAGGCCGGGCTCGGCCGGGATGCGGACGACCTTGAAGTCCTGGGCGACGACGACCTGCCCGGGCTCCACCGGTCTGGCCACGGCCAGGACCTCGTGGCGGCTCTCGCCGAGGAGGGCCACACCGACGAGGGCGCTGAGTCCGACGAGGGCGGCTCCCCCCGCGACACGGGCCCGGTTGCGCACGGCCAGCTTCGGGGCTCGGGCCGACGAGCCGGCGTTGGTCGCCGGGTGCGCGTGGCCGTTCGACGTGATGGGTGGGGTGCCGGTGAGGGACGCCACGTTCAGCCTCCTTGGCGAGGGTTCTGGTTCACGGCCTGGATCTCGGCGACCTTGACCGGGACGGTGGTAGAGCGGCGGGCCGTACCGAGGTCCCCGCCGCCGGGGGCGCCAACCGCCTGCCAGGTGACCCGCCATTCGACCGTGGCCGTGATCTGGTAGGCCCCGGGCTGCGTGTACGTGTAGGAACACGTGGGCTGCTGCTCGGCGGCCGGCCGGGACGGGTCGTAGCGGGTCCCCGGGCCGTCGCAGACGATCTGTTCGGAGTTGCCGAGGTTCCAGACGACCCGGTCCGGAACGGCCGTCGCCGACACGGTGACGCCGCCCGCCGTCGCGGACACGTCAACCGGTGCCCACAGCGACGGGTCGACCGACAGCCAGGTGGCCAGGTTCACGACGAGCGGCTGATCGGCGGACGGGCTCGTGACCACATTGGGCACGGGCAGGTCGGCGTTCTCCACGGCCCGCTCCGCGAGCACCTCGGGGTCCGCCCGTTGGGGCACCCAGATGATCGTGGCCGTGCCGGCCGAGGTCGCGTCCTGCCCGCAGATCTTCCGCAGCCACCGGCCGGGGCGGGCGTCGCCCTCCTTCGGGCCGGCCCCCCAACCCGTGGCGGCCATGTGGGCGGCGTTGTCCTGCTCCTCAGGAAGGAGCACCTGGTAGGTGCATGCCGGCGCACTACTCGTTCGCCGTGCGCCGCCTCGCGGGCGGCGGTTGACGGCGTCGTTCGTGCCACCCGGAGACGTCGCCTCCGCCCCGATCCGTTCGACCTCGTTCCAGGCGTCGGCGGTGCCGTCGGCCCTCACCGAGTCGGCGGCGAAGACGGCGCTGACCATGGTGGCCACGCCAACCACGCCCGCGGCGAGCTTCAGGCTGTAGGAGTGCATCCGTCTCCCTGCAGAGCCACCGAGGCTGCCTTCCAGGCGCCGTCGGTCAGTGTCATCTCCACGCGAATCAGATGGCGGACGCCGCTCTCGGAGTCCTCGCGCGCTCCGGTGGCGGCGTCGTAGAGGCCGGTGTGGTCGGCGTAGCAGTCGACGACCGTCGCGGCGGTTGCCCCGGCGCCGACCTTGTCCACCCGGGGAGCAAGGTCGAGCGTGCCCCGGATGACCTCGCCCGCGGAGCGCCGGGCGAGGAACGCCTTCTGCACCGTTTCAAGCTCCTCGCCGGTGGCATGCTCGACGAGGCGAGGGTCCTCGGGGTTCATCGGGTCGGCGGCGGCGAGATAGGCGTCCCAGAAGGCGCGATAGCCGGCGATGACGTCTGCCTCCACGGACTTGACCGTGGTGACCGTCGTCGATACGACCTTCTCCGGCACGGTGGTCGGCTCGGCAGCCTCCCCACCGGACGACGAGTCCGAGCATGCGGCAGCAGCCAGGGCGAGTACCGCCAGCGCGACCGAGCGTCGCACCCTCCGCTGATTGCCGGTTGCCGTTGTCACAGGTGTCCTCCTCCAGGCGGGCGCAGGCTTCCGGTGGCCCTATGCGCATCGGGGGCCAGAAAGCCGACATCAACTGCGGAGATTCTGCGCTTCCGCAGCCGCCTGTGGGGTTGGGAGAGGTTGGCCACTGACGAAGTCGGGGTCGTGGGGGTTGTTCCGACCGAGAAGGAGACGATGGGCCTTACGGCGATTCGCCAGGCTTTGCGGTCTTCCTCCCCATGAACGCCGAAATGTCCTGATCGTGACGCGGCTACGGCGCGGACTTCGGACATCACGTCCCTTTGGGCGAAATACGATCCTTTATCCGGCGGCGGTCCGAGCTGCAATCCTCCGCCGGCTGAGACTGCCCATCGAGGACAAGGGAGGGGCCGAAGTCGCCCTGGTCCTCGAAGCCTTCGGCCTTAACCCGGATGAAGCCATCGTCGGTGTGATCGAGAGCCGTAACCCCGTGAGGGTGGACCTGAGCAACTCCGGCGATCGGAGCGACCATGACCGCGAACGAGACTTCCCATCCGGGCGATGACCTCATCGTCGGTCAGGTCGACCGATACCTTTGCAGCGATTCCGGCGTAGAGCGGTCGTGGGTTTTCGACGGCGAGGACCTCAGCATGCGGGTGCTCGCGCCTGTGAACCAATGGCGCATGCTTACGAACGAGCTGGGCCTCCAGGGCGACACCGCAGCCGGCGCGCGGCTTGCCCTCGAGAGGATCGATGCCAACGGCAAGACCGTCGATCGACGTCTTCTCAGTTCGATGTCTCTTACCGTCCAAGAGTCGTCGGCAGACAGGGTTGCTTGCTGGTTTGCCACGATGGTGTGGGGCGCGGGGCCGCGACGCCGGCACCGCCTCCGCCAGTGGACCGGGGCGATGCGCCCAACGCTGGCCGAGGACCTCGCCAGGAGTCTGGCTGCGGCGGCTGACTCGCGCATGGCGGACGCCTACCTCGCCGCACGACTTCCTGGCGTCGGGGAGGCGTACCTGACCAAGTGGCTGTGGGCGCTTGGCCTCCCGAGTGCCCGCGTCATGTCGCCCCGCCCGATGGTCCTCGACAGCAGGGTGTGGCAGGTGCTCAACCAGTGCGGTTGGCGACCCACGGGGAGGAACCAAGCCGAGCGCTGGGTGGACTACTGCGCATCGCTTCGCCGTTGGGCGGTGATCCTCTGCGACCTGCATCCCGGCTGGCTCGTTGACGCCGAGCGGTTGGAGCAGCTGCTGTTCGACCGAGGTGATCGGTCACTGTTCACCACGCTCTGACGGGGCCACAGGGCCGGCGAGAGATGCCCGCCAACGGCGAGCCCACTTTCCGAGGACGGTACCCCGCGGGATGGCGTGATCTAGGTGAGTCCGCAGAAAGTGGCCTTTTCAAAAGTTGGCGTCCGCTGAGGGGGTCATTCGAGTCGTCCGGGCTTCCTAACGCGCCTCTCAGGCCGGTACAGGCGGCCCGGTCACCCGGGGCCAGCGACCCCAATGACTTTCTGCTCGGTCACCTCTAGAGGGCCCGGCCACCGGCGACGTCCTGGCCGGGGTGAAGGAAGCGGCCGGAGCGGGCTGATCCACCCGGACGGGCTGTTCCGGGGGCAATGCTGTCGGGCTGGATGGTTTGCCCAGAGGTCGCAAGGGGATCGGTGCGAAACACATTTGCACCATCCCCTCGCCCCTGAGGTCTCTGTGCGCGTCGTCCGCCCCGCCTGCCTTTCCCTTGCCGTGGCCCTCCTCGGAGTCCTCCCCGCCGTGCTGTCCCCGCCAGCCGGGGCGGCGCCGGCCCCGGGGCGCTTGAGCGGCCTGGTCCAGGACGACCACGGCGTCCCCCTGCCCGGCGCCA
>CAZCVW010000274.1:0-4882 GCA_964502185.1 uncultured Burkholderiales bacterium | reverse complement strand
GCCCCGGCGGCGTGGGCCCGCTCGGCCGCGCCGGCCACGTCCTCCAGCACCCCCAGGTGGTTCGGATGGGCGACGAGGAGGGCGGCCCCCTCACCGAGGTCGTCGGGCCAGACGGTGACGCCGCCGTCGAGCGGCGCCTCCCGGATCTCGAGCCGGGGGCCGCACAGGGTGCGGATCGACTCGCGCACGGCCGGCCGGATTCCCCGGGACACCCACACCAGTCCGCGGCCGGTGGCCGCCGCGGCCAGGTTCAGGCTCTCCACGGCGGCGGAGGCGCCGTCGTAGAGGGAGGCGTTGGCGACGTCCATGCCGGTGAGCCGGCACAGCATGGTCTGGTACTCGAACAGCGCCTGGAGCACCCCTTGGGACAGCTCCGGCTGGTAAGGCGTGTAGGAGGTGACGAATTCGGAGCGGCCGGCCAGCGCCCGAACCGCGGCGGGGATGTCGTGCTCGTAGGCGCCGCCTCCGGCGAAGCAGATCAGCGAGCCGGGCCCCGTACCGCAGGGACGGTTGCGGGCCGCTAAGCCCCCCAACGTCTCGAGCACGTCGGCTTCCGATGCGCCCGGAGCGAGGTCGAGACCGCCCGCCAGCCGCAGGGCGGCGGGTATGTGCGCGAACAACTCGTCCAGGCTGGAGAGGCCGAGAAAGCCAAGCATGGCCTGAGTCTCGGCCTCCGTGTGCGGCACAAAGTGACCCACCGGACGCCCCTCGTGAGGCGTTCTCTCCCACCCCCAGCACCGTGCCGAGGACCGCCCGGCGCCTCGGAGCCAACCTACCCGACGGGTAGTGGCGCTCTGGTCATTGAGCTACGGGCATGCTGGTTCACGAACGGGGATTCACGAACGGGGGGCGGGCGACGACACCGGTGGCCTTCCTTCCCCGGATGTCGATCTCAACCGGCGTGCCCGGAGCGGTGCCGGGCGGCAGGAAGGCAAGGGCCACGCCCCGAGCGAGCGTCGGCGACTGGTTGCCGCTGGTCACCTCGCCCACCGGCTTGCCGTCCACCAGGACGGCGCAGCCGGCCCGCGGGATCTGCTTGTCGTCGAGGACGACACCGGCCAGCCGCCGGGCCACCCCCCGTTCCCGTTCCGCGGCCAGCGCCTCCCGGCCGGAGAAAGCCGGCTTGTCCCAACCGATGACCCAACCCAGCCCCGCCTGGAGCGGAGTGATCCCAGGACCGAGTTCGTGGCCGTGCAGCGGGTAGCCCATCTCGAGGCGCAGCGTGTCCCGGGCGCCGAGTCCCGCCGGGGTGACCCCCGCCCCGAGCAGCGCCCGCCACAGTGGCCGCGCCGTCTCGCCCGGAAGGAACAGCTCGACGCCGCCCTCGCCGGTGTAGCCCGTGCCTCCGACGATCGCCTCACCGCCGGGCACGGGCACGCGGGCGACCTCGAAGTGGCCCACGGCAGCCGCCTCGGGCGAGACCTCGGCCAGGCGGGCTTTCGCCTGCGGCCCCTGTACGGCAAGGAAAGCCCGGCTCCCGGTCACGTCCTCGACGGTGGCGCCGCCCGGCGAGGCGGCGGCGGCCGCGTCGAGGGCGGCGAGCGCCGGGCCGGTGTTGGAGGCGTTGGGGATCACCAGGAAGTCCTCGCCGGTCACCCACCACACGATGATGTCGTCGACCACGTGCGCGTCGCCGGGGTCGAGCAGGTGCGTGTACTGCGCCTGCCCCACACCGATCCGGGTCAGGTCGTTGGTCAACAAGCCCTGCAAGGCGTCGAAGGCGCCCGGCCCCCGCACCCACACGGAGCCGAGGTGCGAGACGTCGAACACCGCCGACCCTTCCCGGCAGGCCCGGTGTTCGTCGAGCACGCTGCCGTAGCGCAGGGGCATGTCCCAGCCGCCAAAGGGCGTCATGCGCCCACCGAGCGCCCGGTGTTCCGCGTCGAGAAGGCTGTGCCGGAGGGGGATGCCGGTCACCACAAGCTTGGCACTAGGCGCTGCGGGCCCGGCGGCGGCGAGGAGCGGGCGGCTCGCCGATTGACGCTGATGAACCAGTGGCCACCGGCGGCTCCTCGGCCTTGGGGGTGAGGTCCGGATCGGGCTGCTTCGGTTCGGCCAGCCAGAACGGCGGCGAGGTTCCCTCTCCCACGAGCTGCGAGGGTGGCTCCAGGCCGTACTTCATGAGCAGGTGGAGGTAGTCCCGCTGGTAGAAGACCCGGATCTTGACCTCGGGATGGAGCTCCTGGAGGCGCCGGGCTTTGCGGTTCTTCTTGGTCACCAGCCTCTGGTTGAGCGTGGTGATCTCGATGTAGAGGTCGTAGGCCGGGAGGTAAAAGTCGGGGGTGAAAGCCTGGACGGGGTTACCCGCCTTGTCACGTTCCAGGGTGAAGGTCCGCGGCTCGTACTCCCACGTGATTCCGTAGAAGTCGAGCAGCCGGGCGAACTGTCGCTCGGAGTTATGGGCGAACCGGCCCTGCTCGTGAGGCAGGGGCTCCTCCGTCGTGATGGCTACCCTCCTTCGGCGGCCTGGGCGACCCCCACCCCCATCACGCCCACGCCGGGGTCCGGGGTGTCCCCGGGGGAGGCAGTGGGCACCGTGACGGCGGTGGGCTCGAGCTCATGGATCTGGGAGTCGAGTTCGTTGATCATCCCGGCCAGAGGCAGGATGTTGAGCACACCCTGGCCCTGTCGGACCAGATCGACGACCTCTTCACCGGAGCGGGCCAGCAGCGATCGGGCCCCGTTGATGACAAGGCTGGCCGACGCCAGTTCCTCGCCGAGGTGCTCGCGCAGATACTCGATGGCCCTGCGGGCCGTCCGTAGCGAGATTCCCGCGTCCAACAGGTGCTTGATCACTTTCAGCTCGACCAGGTCCCGGTACGAGTACAGGCGCTGCGTCCCACTACCCCGCGCGTCGGCGACTGAGGGACGGATGAGGTCGGTGCGCGCCCAGTAATCGAGCTGGCGGTACGAGATCCCCACGATCTTGCAGACCTGGGGTCCCCGGAAACCGGTCATTGCCATTGGAGTCGGGCCTCCTCAAATGCCTCCAGCCGCCGGGGCCAACCCCGCGACTCACAGAGGCGTAGTTACGCGACTGTGACGATACAACCGCGCCCGCGGAGAGTCAACGCACCTCGGGGAAAGCCGCCCTGACCTGCGGGTTGACCGGCCCCGCAGGGTTACGGGGCGAAATCTTCGGGGCGGACCCGCTCGAGGAACTCGCGGAACTGCTCGACCTGCTCTTCCTCGTCGTCGCTCTCGAACACGACGCCGGCCTCCTCGAGGACACCGTCGTGGGCGTAGATCGGGACCGGCTCCTCGTAGCGGACGGCCAGGGCGATGGCGTCGGAGGGCCGGGACGAGATCCGGTGGCGGTTCCCGTTGAGGAGGACTTCGAGCTCGGCGTAGAAGGTGCCTTCCTTCAGCTCGGTGATCACGATGCGATCTATCCGGGCGGCCAGCTCCTCCAAGGTGTTCTTGAAGAGGTCGTGCGTCATCGGCCGCGGGCTGTCCATGCCCTGCAGCGCGTAGACGATCGCGGTGGCTTCAGGCTGCCCGATGAAGATCGGCAGATAGCGCCGGCCGGGCGCCTCCTCGCGCAGGAGAACGATCGGCTGGTTGCTGGGGACCTCTACTCGGACGCCTACCAGCGACAGACGGATCACGGTCTCCTCCGGCGGTCAAACGAAGGCCACCCTAGCATCCGGTTCGGCGGTCCCGACCTCGGCTCGACGTGGCAGAACCCTTCCGGAAATTGGGATCTGGGCATTGGGATCTGGCTCAATTCGCCTCTTCCCGTCCGTACAGGTTCGACACGTAAGCGTCCGGATCCCGCTCGAGCGCCCGCAGGTCGCCGACGATGAGGGCGGGAAGATTCCGGTACCGCTCGGCATAGTCGAGCCCGTAGCCCAGCATGAACTGGTCGTCGATCTGTATCCCGCAGTAGCGCAGGGGGACGGGCACGATCCGGCGCCGCGGGCGGTCGAGGAGGGCGCACAGCGCCAGGCTGGACGGCCCCCGGGACTCCAGCTGGCCGAGCAGGTAGGACATGGTCAACCCGGTGTCGACGACGTCTTCCACGAGGATCACGTCCCGGCCGGAGATGTCGGTGTCGAGGTCCTTGGTGATCCGCACCCGCCCAGAGTCGGGGGCGAAATGGGAGATGGCCATGAAGTCCACCTCACAGGGCACGGTGAGGGCCCGGGCCAGATCGGACAGGAAGAAGAGCGACCCCTTCAGAACTCCGATGAGCAGCACCCCGGCCGGGTAGTCGCCGCTGATGTCGTCGGCGACCACCCTGACGGTCTCGGCCAGGGCGTCGGGTTCCATCCACGCCGAGCCCCCGGCCCCGGATTTCAGGTTGCCTTCGTTGGGCACGGCCGCGCTAGTCCCCGTAGGTGGAGCCGAGGGCGGTCCGCAACATCGACAAGTGCAGCGCCTGCCCGAGGCGGGCCAATTCGGCCAGCGCGTCCTTGCTCCGCCGTTTGGCCTCGTCCTGGCGGGAGTTCACCAGGGGCGCGACCACCTGTTCGAGGAAGGCCGCCTCCCGCTCCGCGAACGTCTTGTACATGCGCAGGTGCCGGGCCTCCACGCCGTAGGCGAAGAACGCCGCCGCCAGCCGGGCCACGTTCAGCGCCTCGTCATCGAGTTCGCCGCTGCGAAGCAGCCCGAAGGACTCCAGTTCGGCCAGTGCGCTCTCGTCCAGGCCGGTTTCCACGGCGATCTCGACCCGGGAGTACGTGCCCCCGCGCGCCGCGCCCCACAGGCCTTCGCTCGGCGGGGCCGTCACCGGGACAGGCGCCACCGCCGCCGGCCTGATCGGCTCAGGCTCAGGCTCAGGCGCCGGTTCGGGGATGGTGTCGTCGGCGGCCTCGTCCTCCATGTACCAGGCGGCCGGCGGGCCCTCGCCCGGGTCCGCCTCCCCGGCCAAGGCGGTGGG
>CAZCVW010000273.1:0-4888 GCA_964502185.1 uncultured Burkholderiales bacterium | reverse complement strand
GCCCCGAGCACGACCACCCGGGCGGGCCGTACGCCGGGGGCGCCGCCGAGCAGCACGCCCCGGCCGCCGTTGTGGCGCTCCAGGTAGTGGGCGCCGATCTGGGGCGCCATCCGGCCCGCCACCTCGCTCATGGGGGCGAGCAGGGGTAGGGCGCCGGTCGACAGCTGGACCGTCTCGTAGGCGACTCCGGTGACCCCGCGTTCGAGCAACGCATGGCCGACCCCGGGATAGGCGGCGAGATGGAGGAAGGCGAAGAGCACCTGCCCTGCCCGCATCAATCCGAACTCGTCGGCCTGAGGCTCCTTGACCTTGCAGACGATCTCGCCCCGTTCCCAGACCTCCGCGGCGGTGGCGGCGATCTGGGCGCCGGCCCGCAGGTACTCCTCGTCGCTGATGGCCGAGTCGAGCCCGGCGCCGGCCTCCACCACCACGGTGGCGCCGTGGTGGACCAGCTCGTTGACGCCGTCGGGCGTGATGGCCACCCGGTGCTCGGCGGTCTTGGTCTCCCGGGGAACGCCGACGGTGAGCGGCCGGGTCAGCGGCTCGGGCCCTGTCCTTCTCGTTGTCGCGGGGCGCAACGGAATGGCGGCGCTCACCGGTCACCGGCCAGATAATCGCGGGCCATCATCAGTCCGATGATCGTCTTGGCGTCAACGATCTCGCCTTGCGCCACGAGCCGGGGCACGTCGGCCAGGGCGATCCGCTCGATGGTCATGTCCCGCTCCTCCGCCTTGACCAGCCCGGGGGCTTCACAGGGCTCGAGGTCGAGAGCGATGTAGAGGTGGGTGAGCTCGGTGCAGAAGCCCGGAGAGTTCCAGAACGTCACCAGCTTGTCGAGCTTCGCCGGACGATGCTGGATCTCCTCCGCCAGTTCCCGCACGATGGCGTCGTCCGGGTCTTCGCCCTCGACGTCGAGCTTGCCCGCCGGCAGCTCGAGCAGGATCCGGCGGACCGCCGGACGGAACTGGCGCACCAGGAGGGCGGCCGGGCCGTCAACGATGGGGACAGCCACAACCGCGCCCGGGTGGCGTACCACCCAACGGACGAACTCCTCTCCGTCGGGAGCGGCGAATCGCTCCTCGTGGAACGAGAGAACCCCGCCCCCGCCCTTGAGGGTCGAGCCGAGGAGCCGGTACTCCCCCACCCGCCCCTTACCGGCGAACCGACTCGGCGACGGGAGAAGCCAGCGGGAGGCGTGGCATGCGGGCCTCGGCCCGGGCCAGGGCGGCCTTCACCAGTTCGGAGAAGAGCGGGTGGGGCCGGTTCGGGCGGCTCTTGAATTCGGGGTGGGCCTGCGTGGCCACGAAGAAGGGGTGGACCTCCCGGGAGAGCTCCACGAACTCGACCAGCCGGTCGTCGGGCGACGTGCCCGCCACCAGGAGACCCGCCTCTTCCAGCCGGCGCCGGTAGCGCGGGTTGTACTCGAAGCGGTGCCGATGCCGCTCGTAGACCACCTCGCTGCCGTGGTACGCCTCCCGCACGATCGAGCCGGGAACGAGCATGGCCGGGTAGTTCCCCAGCCGCATCGTGCCGCCCTTGTCGGTGACGTCGCGCTGGTCGTCCATCAGGTCGATGACCGGATGGGGCGTGGCGTGGTCGAACTCGGCGGAGTTCGCCCCGGCCAGCCCGCAGACGTTGCGGGCGTACTCGATCACGGCGCACTGCATCCCGAGGCACAGGCCGAGGAACGGGATCTTGTGCTCGCGGGCGTAGGTGATGGCGGCAATCTTGCCTTCGACGCCCCGGACCCCGAAGCCGCCGGGCACCACGATGCCGTCGAGGTCGTGCAGCCGGCCCTCGGCCAGCAGACCCTCGGCGTCCTCGGAGGCGATCCAGTCGACGACCACCTTGGCGCCGTGGTCGTAGCCGCCGTGCTTGAGCGCCTCGACCACCGACAGGTAGGCGTCAGGCAGGTTCACGTACTTGCCGACGAGGCCGATGCAGACCTCGTTGGTCGACCGCTCCACCCGGGAGACCAGCTCCCGCCACGCACCGAGCGACGCCTCGTGCTCCTGGAGACCGAGCACCCGGCACACGTAGGCGTCGAGCCCCTCGTCGTGGAGGACCAAGGGGATCTCGTAGATGTTCGGCGTGTCAATGGCCGAGACGATGCCCTCTTCGGGCACGTCACACAGCTTGGAGATCTTCTCCTTCAGGCGGCTGGAGATCGGCCGGTCCGACCGGCACACGATGGCGTCGGGCTGGATACCACGAGCCCGCAGCTCGGTGACGGAGTGCTGGGTCGGCTTGGTCTTCTGCTCCCCCGAGGGGCCGATGAAGGGCACCAGGGTCACGTGCACGTAGAACACGTTGTCCCGGCCCACGTCCTTCCGGAACTGCCGGATGGCCTCGAGGAACGGGAGGATCTCGATGTCGCCGACCGTGCCGCCGATCTCCGTGATGATCACGTCGACCTCGTCGCTGGCCAGCCGGCGGATGCGGTCCTTGATCTCGTCGGTGATGTGGGGGATCACCTGGACGGTCTCGCCGAGGTAGTCGCCCCGGCGCTCCTTGGCCAGCACCGTCTGGTAGATCGAGCCCGTGGTCGAGTTCGACTCCCGGTGCAGGGGGACATCGACGAAGCGCTCGTAGTGGCCCAGGTCGAGGTCGCTCTCGCCCCCGTCGTCAGTGACGAAGACCTCGCCGTGCTGGAACGGGTTCATCGTCCCGGGGTCGACGTTGATGTAGGGGTCGAGCTTCTGCATCGTCACCCGGAGGCCCCGGCTCTTGAGGAGCCTCCCGAGAGACGAGGCCGTCAGCCCCTTCCCGAGGCTGGACGCGACGCCTCCGGTCACGAAGATGTGTTTTGCCACTACTCAACCTCCTCGGCCCGCCCGGCCGCCGTGAGGACTCACCTTTCGGGGACACCCCGAACCCCGGGGCGAACCTACCATGCGACCCCGGCGCGGCCGACGAGGGCCTGGTCGGCGCGTCTGCTCCACTACCGTGGGCGCAGCCGTGGAGACCGCCCGCCGAGACTTGGTGGCCCTGGTGGGCGCGACGCTGGCGCTCCGCCTGCCGGCCTTTCTGGCCACCCGCCATCTCGTCTTCGACGACGGCGTGTACGGCGCGTCGGCCCTGGCCATGCGCGACGGCGCCCTGCCCTTCCGCCAGGTGTTCTCCAGCCAGGGGCCGCTGTTCCTGCCCCTCGTCTGGCTGGCCGACATCGCCGGGCTGCGTACCCTCAACGCGCCGCGCCTGTTGTCGCTGGCCTCCGCCACCGTGCTGGTGGCGACCGTGTGGTGGGCGGCGCGGCTCCTCGGCCTGTCCCGTCCGGCCGGCCTGCTGGCCGCCGGCCTGGTGGCCACCAGCGGCAGCGTGCTGTGGGTCACCGGACCCATCACCTCCGACGCCCCGGCTCTCGCCCTGGCCACACTGGCCGTCGCCGTGTCCCTGGCCTACCGCCGGGCACCCTCACTGTTCCTGGCCGTCAGCGCCGGCCTTGCTCTCGGGGCGGCCCTGTCCATCAAGAGCCTCCTCCTCCCGGCGGTCGTGCCGGTCGCCTGGGCGCTCCTCGCCGATCAAGCCGGGGGACACCCCCGATCCCCCGGGCGCCGGCACCTGATCGCCGCCGGCGGTGCGGCCACCACCTTCGGATTGCTCGCCTCGGTGCCGTGGGGCCTGGCCGACGTGTGGGACCAGTCCGTCACCTACCACCTGGAGGTCGCCGGTTCCCGCACCCCTGGCGCCAACGCCGCCAAGGTGCTGTCGACCCTCGGCGACCGGGACCTGCCGTTCCTGTTGGTCGCCGTGGTGGCGATCATCCTCGCCGTCGTCTTCCGCCGTTCTGCTGGCACCTCCCTTGGCGCCCGACCGGAACTCCCCCGGTCCCGTGACCCCGGGACTGCGCTGGTTGGCGGCTGGCTGCTCGCCACCGTGGTGGTGTTACTCCTCGAGCACCCGCTCTGGCGCAGTCACGTCGCCCAGCTCGTGCCGGCCGGCTCCCTCCTGGTGGCCTACGCCGCCTCACGAGCGCCGGCCCGGCCGGCCCGAGTGGCCCTCGGTGTGGCGCTGGCCGTGGCGATCCCCTACCACGCGGTCCGCGACTCGACGATCCTCTGGCCCCGGGCGCCGAAGGGGGCGGAAGCTGCCGCCCGGGCCGATCTGGCCACCCTGCCCTCCGGCGCCTGGGCGATCAGTGACGAGCCGGGTCTGGTGTGGCGGCAGGGCCGGCGCACCCCGGCCGACATGGTCGACACCTCGGTGCTGCGGATCGACACGGGGAGAATCACGGCCGCCTCCGTGGCCGCCGAGGCGGTCGATCCGCAGGTGTGCGGCGTGCTGGTTTGGTCGCACCGCTTCGGACGGTTGACGACGCTGGGCTCGCTCCTCGCCTCCCAGGGCTTCACCGAGGCCGCCCGTTACGGCGGGCCCAGGGTCCTCTACGTGCGGGATTCCTGCCGCAGACTGATGCTCGGGGATGCCGGGGCGTAGCTCACTTCGTCCGGCCGAGGCGGTCGAGCTTCTTCAACGCCGGTGTGGCGTCGATCACCTTGGAGAAGGACACCAGCTCGGCGGCCAGGTTCAGGGCGAACAGCGCCACGGCGATGCCGAGGCGGACCCCCGGTCCGACGGCCAGGATGGCGGCTGTGCCCAGCGCCGCGCCGACGGCGTTGGCCCCGGCATCCCCGAGCATCAGGCGTTCCCCGAGGTCTTCGGGCAGCAGGCCCAGGACCGCCCCCATGACGGGGGCGAGCGCCACTCCGGCCGCCCCCGTGCCGACCGCCAGGGCCAGCGGGACCCAGGCGACGACCGCCATCTTGATGGTCCGACCCGGCGCCCGGTCGAAGGCGTTGGCCAGGTTGGCGGCCAGGGCGACGATCGCCCCGTCCACCGCCAGGCGCCCCAGGCTACTGGTCGATCCGGCGGCCCCGGCCACCACGGTCCC
>CAZCVW010000272.1:0-4952 GCA_964502185.1 uncultured Burkholderiales bacterium | reverse complement strand
GCCTGCCTGAACGCCCCGAACCCGCTCATCCCGCCTGCCCCGCCGGCCCCGCCCGCCCCTCCGATCGCCCCGACCCCGGTCACTCCGGCCAGTCCGCCACCGCCACCGGAAGTTGCTCCGGAGACGATCCGGTCGCCCGGTTCCCTCGTCCTCCCTGCCCCGCCCGCCGCCGCCCCGGCTCTCGCCCCGGCGCCCGAACTGCCTCGGACGGGTGCCAGCCAGGGGCTACTGCGCCTCGGTGGATTGGGCTTGGCGCTGGGGGGCCTCGGCGTCATTGGTGGCGCCCGCCGCCGACGGCGCTATCCTGTGGGGCTCTCACGCCCCCTTAGCTCAGACGGCAGAGCACTTCCATGGTAAGGAAGGGGTCTACGGTTCGATTCCGTAAGGGGGCTCGGCAAGGGGTCGTCGGGCTCCTCGGCACGGCGGTGTAGCTCAGTTGGCAGAGCACGCGGCTCATAATCGCGGAGTCGGCGGTTCAAGTCCGCCCACCGCTACTCAGCGCCTCAAACGAGCGACAAGGGGACACGCATGGCAAGCGACAAGCGGGTGAAGATCACCCTGGCCTGCGAGGTCTGCAAGCGTCGCAACTACATCACCAACAAGAACAAGCAGAATGATCGCGAGCGCCTGGCGATCAAGAAGTACTGCCGCTTCGACGCCAAGCACACCCTGCACCGAGAAACCCGTTAGCAGGTTCGCGCCTTTGGCCACGAAGCGTTACGACAGGATCCCGTAACGTTGCCCTCCGACGCGCAGTCCAATCGGCATCGAGACGACGGGAGTCACCCGTTGAGCCAGGAGGAATTGGTCGCCGCCGCACGCGACGGTGACCACGGAGCGTTCGAGGAACTGGTCCGCCAGACGTACGTCACGACGTACACCCTGGCCTTCCGGCTCACGGGCAACGAGGAGGACGCGCGCGACGTGGTGCAGGAGACCTACCTCCGCGCCTGGAAGGCCATCCGGCGCTTCCGTGGAGACGCGCAGTTCTCGACGTGGCTCTACCGGATCACGGCCAACACCGCGTCCTCGATGACCCAGCGCCGCAGCCGTTCGCGGGCGGACTCGCTTGACGACTCCGGGGCCGAGGTGGTCGACGACCGCCTGTTCGCCAACCCCGAGGCGTCATCGGAGGCTTCGGCGCTCCACCAGCGGCTCTCCGCCGCGGTGGCCGAGTTACCCCCGAAGCTCCGGACGATCGTCGTGCTGAAGGACGTCTACGACCTTCCGCACGAGGTGATCGCCGAGGAACTGGGTATCTCCGTGGCTGCCGCCAAGGTTCGGCTGCATCGGGCGCGCAAGCGCCTGCGGGACGTGCTCTTCGAGGAGCGGGGAGGTGTGGCTCGTGCGGTGTGAGGATGTCGCCCTCATCCTGCCAAGGGCAGTGGACGTAGGGGAGCCGGTCGACCTGGCTGTCCAGCACCACGTCAACGGCTGCCTGGCCTGCCAGGCAGAACTGGCCCGGTACCACAAACTGCTCAGGGCGCTCCGGAACCTGCGCATCCAGTACCTGATGCCCGCCCCCGGCACGCTGGCCCAGACGCTGTCCGCGCTGCAGGAACAGCAGGAGCGCCAGGCCATGAGATCGATCCTGACCGGGCGCCGCGGCGCCTATCTCGGTGCTATCGGCGGGGCGGCGGTGGCTGCGTCCGCGGCGGCCGCCGCCGTGGTTCTCGCCCGGCGCCGGGCGCCTCGTCTCGCCGGCTGAAACAACGCGTCCCCGGGGCGCTCACCAACCGTGGGTAGGCGGCGGCCTCGCGCTGCTATTCTCGTCTCCCGCGCCCCCGAGCGCCCCGAAGGGCAGTGGCTCAATTGGTAGAGCACCGGTCTCCAAAACCGGCGGTTGGGGGTTCGAGTCCCCCCTGCCCTGCTCGATCCGACCTCCGGTTTTCCCGGCGGCGGAGGTGGACCATGGAACCGAGGCGGTAGTGAACCGACAGACCAAGCGCATGATGAAGCGTCAGGGGGGCGAGACCCCCGCGCCCGCTGAGCGCCGCCGTCCTGCCCCGGCTCCGCCGCACAAAGAGCGCACGACGGCCAAGCAGTTCGTACGGGAAGTGAGAGCGGAACTACGGAAGGTTGCCTGGCCGTCGAAGGCCGAGGTCGTCAACTCGACCATCATCGTTCTCGTCGCCGTGATCGTGATGACGACGATGATCTTCGGCATGGACTTCGCCTTTGCCAAGGGCGTTCTCTTCCTCTTCGACTGACGCTATGACCGACGAAACGCTTGACCCCAACGAGGAAACCCGCGACTTCGATCCCCACGTCGAGGGCGCGGTCCCAGAAGTGGTCCCAGAAGTGGTCCCAGAAGAGGAACCTCCCGCCCCCGATGGGCTGTCCGTTACGGAAGAGACGGTTTCGCTGAGCGCCGACGCGGACCTTCTCGACACCTTCGAAGAGGGTGAGGACGAACACGAAGAGGTCGAACGGGAACCCAGCCCGTACGACCGTCCCGGTGAGTGGTTCGTGGTCCACACGTACGCCGGCTACGAGAACAAGGTGAAGTCGAATCTGGGCAGCCGCGTCCGCTCCATGAACATGGAGGAGCGGATCTTCGAGGTCGAGATCCCCATGGAAGACGTCATCGAGTTCAAGGGCGGCCGCAAGACCGTGGTCCCGAAGAAGGTCTTTCCCGGGTACCTCCTGGTCCGGATGTACCTCGACGACGATTCCTGGCGGGTCGTGCGCGACACTCCCGGTGTCACCGGGTTCGTGGGTGGCGGCGCCAAGCCGACGCCGCTTTCCCGCAAGGAAGTCGAGACGATCCTCGGCGTCAAGGAAGTCGGAGGCGTCGAGAAGAAGGCCCGTCCCCGCCTGGAGTTCGACATCGGGGAGCAGGTGCGGGTGGTGGCCGGCCCCTTCGCCGACTTCAATGGCGCCATCAGCGAGATCAACATCGACCAGTCCAAGCTCAAGGTGCTCGTGAACATCTTCGGGCGGGAGACGCCTGTCGAGCTCGAGTTCGGCCAAGTCGCGAAGCTCTAATTTCAGGAGTTCAGAGTGGCAAAGAAGAAGGTCGCGGCCATCGTCCGCATTCAGATCACGGCGGGCCAGGCCACGCCGGCTCCGCCCGTGGGAACCGCGCTCGGCCCGCACGGCATCAACATCATGGACTTCTGCAAGATGTACAACGCGGCGACCGAAGCGCAGCGGGGCACGGTGGTACCGGCCGAGATCACCATTTTCGAGGATCGGTCGTTCACCTTCGTCACGAAGACCCCGCCGACGCCGGTCCTCCTCCGCCTGGCCGCCGGGCTCGAGAAAGGGTCCCCCAACCCTCGGGCCCAGAAGGTCGGTTCCATCACCCGGGACCAGCTCCGCAAGATCGCGGAGACGAAGATGCCCGACCTGAACGCCATCGACGCCGACGGAGCCATGGCCCAGGTGGCCGGCACCGCTCGGTCGATGGGTATAGAGGTCAGGGATTAGGAGACGACGATGGCGAAGCATGGGAAGAAGTACGTCGATGCCTCCCGGCACTATGACCGCGCCCGGTTGCACACCCCGGCGGAGGCCGTGGAGGTGGTCAAGTCCCTGTCGAACCGCAACTTCGACGAGACCGTGGAGGCCGCCTTCAATCTCGGGGTCGACCCCCGGAAGGCCGAGCAGATGATCCGCGGGGCGGTGTCGCTGCCGAATGGCACCGGCAAGACGGTCCGGGTGGCCGTCTTCGCCCAGGGCCCCGCCGCCACCGCGGCGACCGAGGCCGGCGCCGACGTCGTGGGCGCCGCCGACCTCGTCGATCGGATCCAGGGCGGGTTCATGGACTTCGACGTGGCCATCGCCACGCCGGACCTGATGGGCCAGGTCGGCAAGCTCGGCCGGGTTCTCGGTCCCCGCGGCCTCATGCCGAACCCGAAGACGGGCACGGTGACGGCCGACGTGGGTCAGGCCGTCCGCGACTTCAAGGCGGGCCGGATCGAGTACCGCACCGACCGTTACGGCAACGTCCACATGCCCATCGGCAAGTCCAGCTTCACCGTCGAGGCCCTGATCGAGAACTACCAGGCCGGCCTCGACGAGCTGCTGCGGGTGAAGCCGGCGGCGGCCAAGGGCCGCTACCTGAAGGGCATCGCCCTGTCGTCGACCATGGGCCCCGGTGTGCGGGTCGACCCGACCCGGACCCGCGACCTGCTCGAAGACCTCCGGGTCACCGCCTAGACGAGCCGCCGTTGCGCTCGTTTCCCGTCTAACCGCTACTGTTTCGTCCCCTAGAACCCCAGCGCGCTGCAGACCTCCGGTCTCGCAAGAGGTAATGGGCCTTCCAGAGCCCGCCGGAAGAGGCGACCTCCAGGGACGGCGTCCGCCGGTCTCGCAGCGCACTCGTTGGTGTGAGGAGCGTCATGCCGAGACCCGAAAAGGTCGCCATCGTCGAGGAGATCCGCGAGAAGCTCTCCTCGTCCAGCGCCGCCGTGCTGACGGAGTACCGGGGCCTCCGGGTCGCCGAGCTGGCCGACCTGCGCGCCGCGCTGCGGGCGGCCGGCGCCGAGTACAAGATCTTCAAGAACACGCTCGCTCAGCGAGCGGCGACCGAGGTCGGGCTCACCGAACTCGTCACCCTGCTCGACGGACCGACGGCCATCACGTTCGTCCGCGGCGACGCCGTCAACGTGGCCAAGGCGCTGCGGGACTACTCCCGGACGAACCCGAACCTCGTCCTCAAGGGCGGCGTCCTCGGCACTCGGGTGCTCCGGCCGGAGGATGTCGTCTCGCTGGCCGAGATCCAGCCCCGAGAGGTCCTGCTGGCCCGCCTCGCCGGTGGGTTCCAGGCGCCGCTGGTCAAGGCGGCCGGCCTGTTCCAGGCCTTCACCCGGAACATGGCGTACGGCCTGAAGGCCCTCGTCGACCAGCGGGTGGCCGCCGGCGAAGCGCTTCCCGCGGAGGCTGAGGCGCTTCCCGCGGAGGCTGAGGCGCCGGCCGCGGAGGCTGAGGCGCCGGCCGCGGAGGCT
>CAZCVW010000271.1:0-4978 GCA_964502185.1 uncultured Burkholderiales bacterium | reverse complement strand
CGGGCCCTGCTGCGGCCGGCGCTCCCCGGCGAGCGGTTCCGGCCGCTGGGTCTCGACGGCCACAAACTCGTGGCCGACGCCCTGGCCGAAGCGGGCGTGCCGGCGGAGCGTCGGCCCGGTCACCCGGTGCTGGCCACCCCCGGTGGTGAGACGATGTGGTTGCTCGGGTACCGTATCGACGACCGTGTCCGGGTCTCGGGTGACACCCGGCGGTTCCTGTGGTTAACCGCCGAGGCAGGAGGCAGCCGGGGGTGAATGATCCGAATTTGGGGCCGGTCCTGGTGGCCGAGGACGAGCTCCAGAGCCGGGTATTGGAACTGGGTAAGGAGATCACCTCCGATTACCAGGACCGCCCGCCGCTCCTCGTCGGCGTCTTGAAGGGCGCCTTCCTGTTCATGAGCGACCTGGCCCGCGCCGTCGACCTGCCCGTGGAACTCGACTTCATGGCCGTCTCTTCCTACGGCACGGCCACGAAGACGTCGGGAGTCGTCAGAATCATCAAGGACCTCGATGCCGACCTGACGGGCCGCCATGTGCTCATCGTGGAGGACATCGTCGACTCCGGGCTCACGCTCGCCTACCTGCGGAAGAATCTCGCCGCCCGTCAGCCGGCCAGCCTCGAGGTGTGCTCGCTGCTGGTGAAGGAAGGGCTCCAGAAGGTCGACCCCGACCTCCGCTACGTCGGCTTCCGAATCCCACCCGTTTTCGTGGTCGGCTACGGATTAGACGTCGACGAGCGTTACCGCAACCTGCCCTTCGTCTGTGAATACGCCGGTCCCGATCCGTAAATGCCAGCGGTAGCCTGGGGCCGGTGAAGATCGGAGAGTCGAAGTGAACCGCGTGATCCGCAGCACGGCCCTCTACGTCCTCCTGGCCCTGGTCGCGGTGTTTCTCCTGACCAAGGCCTTTTCCAGCGGGCCGGACCGTGAGCACCTGGACATCACCCAGCTTTCCCGGGTCGTGGAGCGGGGCCAGGTGGAATCGGCCAAGCTGTACGACCGGGACCACGTCATCAAGGGCGAGCTTGAGAACGGCAAGAAGTTCGAGGTCAAGTTTCCCGAGCAGTACACGGACGAGATCACGACTCAGCTGACCGAAGCCGGTGTGCGCGTGAGCGTCGACAACCAGAAGGAAGCCCTCTGGGTCACGCTGCTCTTCAACTTCGCGCCCTTCGTGCTGATCATCATGGTGATCGCCTTCTTCATGAATCAGGCCCAGGGCGGGGGGAACCGGGTCATGAGCTTCGGCAAGGCCCGGCCCAAGGTGGTCAACAAGGACACCCCCAAGACCACCTTCGCCGACGTGGCCGGCGTCGATGAGGCCATCGAGGAACTCCAGGAGATCAAGGACTTCCTGGAGGCCCCCCAGAAGTTCCGCCAGATGGGGGCCAAGATCCCCAAGGGCGTGCTGCTCTTCGGTCCGCCCGGCACCGGCAAGACCCTGCTGGCCCGGGCCGTGGCCGGCGAGGCGGGCGTGCCCTTCTTCTCGATTTCGGGCTCCGACTTTGTCGAGATGTTCGTCGGCGTCGGCGCCTCCCGGGTGCGCGACCTGTTCGAGCAGGCCAAGAACTCGGCGCCCGCCATCGTCTTCGTCGACGAGATCGACGCCGTCGGCCGTCACCGGGGCGCCGGTCTCGGCGGCGGGCACGACGAACGGGAGCAGACCCTCAACCAGCTGCTCGTCGAGATGGACGGCTTCGACATGCGCCAGGGCGTCATCCTGATCGCCGCCACCAACCGGCCCGACATCCTCGACCCGGCGCTGCTGCGCCCGGGGCGGTTCGACCGCCAGATCGTGGTCGATCGGCCCGACCTCGAGGGTCGCAAGGCCATCCTCAACGTGCACGCCCGGGACAAGCCGCTGGCCCCGGAAGTCGACCTCGACGTCATGGCCCGGCGCACGCCCGGCTTCACCGGCGCCGACCTGGCCAACCTGATGAACGAGGCCACGCTGCTGGCCGCCCGCCGCGGCCGTGACCAGGTGACCAACAAGGACATGGAAGAGGCCGTCGACCGGGTGGTGGCCGGGCCCGAGCGCAAGAGCCGGATCATCTCCGAGAAGGAGAAGCTGGTCATCGCCTACCACGAGGGCGGGCACGCCCTCGTGTCCCACGCCCTGCCCAACGCCGATCCGGTCCACAAGGTCTCCATCATCCCGAGGGGCCGGGCGCTGGGGTACACGCTCACGCTGCCGATCGAGGACAAGTACCTGGTGCGGCGGTCGGAGCTGGCCGACGAGCTGGCCATGTTGCTGGGGGGTCGCACCGCGGAGGAGCTGATCTTCACCGACCCCACCACCGGGGCCCAGAACGACATCGAGCGGGCCACGAAGATCGCCCGGTCCATGGTCACCGAGTACGGCATGAGCGAGGAGCTCGGCCCGATGCAGTTCGGCCAGTCCCGGGGCGAGGTGTTCCTCGGACGCGACTTCGCCAACGCCCGCGACTACTCCGACGAGGTCGCCGCCCGCATCGACGCCGAGGTGCGGAAGCTGATCGACGGAGCCCACGAGGCCGCCCGCGACATCCTGACGACGTACCGCACGGTTCTCGACGAGCTGGCCAACGCGCTCATGGAGCACGAGACGCTGGAGACGGACGAGGTCATGGCCATCCTCTCGCCGGTCCCGAAGTGGACGAACCCCCGCAGCAACGGCAAGTCCTTCTCGCTGCGACCGGGCCCCGCCCCCGCCCCCCCAGTGCACATGGAGTCAGGGCACATGGAGCCAGGGGACGCCGGGTGAGCCTCCGGCCGGTACCCCAGGAGTCGGCCAGCCAGAAGCCGGCCAGCCCAGATCCGGTCAACCCGGGGCCGGCCGGCATCGACCGGCCCCGGGTGGAGGCGGCCGTCCGGGAGATCCTGCTGGCCATCGGTGAGGACCCGGATCGGGACGGTCTGCGCCGGACCCCGGCCCGGATGGCCGAGATGTTCGAGGAGATCTTCTCCGGGCTCCACGAGGATCCCGCCACCCATCTGTCGGTGCGCTTCGATGCGGACCACGACGAGATGGTGATGGTGCGCGACATCCCGTTTGCGTCCTCGTGTGAACATCATCTGCTCCCCTTCACGGGGCGCGCCCACGTCGCCTATATCCCGGGCGACGACGGCTCCATCACCGGGCTGTCAAAGCTGGCCCGGCTGGTCGATGGGTTCGCCCGCCGGCCCCAGGTCCAGGAGCGGCTGACCAGCCAGATTGCCGACACGCTGGACCGGGTGCTGAGGCCCGCCGGAGTCCTGGTGCTCATCGAGGCGGAGCATCTGTGCATGTCGATGCGGGGCGTCCGGAAGCCCGGGCACCTCACCGTGACCTCGGCGGTGCGCGGCCTGTTCAAGACGAACGCCGCCACCCGGGCCGAGGCCATGAGCCTCATCGGCCGATAACTGTCTGCCCAAGATCAATTTGGGGCTTCGTGTTTGTAGGCTGCCCCGTGATGCGTGCGCTGGCCGTCATGGGCGTGGTCAACGTGACCCCCGACTCGTTCTCCGACGGGGGTCGATTCTTCGACCCCGAAGCCGCCGTGGCCCACGGCCTGGCGCTGGCGGCGGCGGGAGCCGACGTGCTCGACGTGGGGGGGGAGTCGACCCGCCCGGGAGCCGCCCCGGTGGACGCCGCCGAGGAGACGCGCCGGGTCGTTCCCGTGGTCAGCCGCCTGGCCCGTGACGCAAGTGTCCCGGTCAGCGTCGACACGATGAAGGCGTCGGTGGCGGCCGCCGCGCTCCGCGCCGGCGCGTCGATGATCAACGACGTCTCGGCGGGGTTGGCCGACCCCGAGATGCTGGCCGTGGTGGCGGCCGGGGGCGCCGGTTTCGTGGCCATGCACATGCTCGGCACGCCGACCACCATGCAGAACGACCCCCGGTACGACGACGTCGTGGCCGAGGTCATCGAGTTCCTCGTCGAGCGTCTGGCCGCCGCCGAGGCGGCCGGTATCCCCCGGGATCGGCTCTGGGCCGATCCGGGAATCGGCTTCGGCAAGACCGCGGCCCACAACCTCGAACTCCTTTCCCGCCTGCCCGAGCTGGCGGAGGCGGTGGGAGTGCCGGTCCTCATCGGCACCTCCCGGAAGGGGTTCATCGGGAAAGTGCTGGGCGACCTTCCGGTCACCGACCGCGAGGAGGGGACGCTGGCCACCGTGGTGTGGGCCTTCGAGCGGGGTGCGACGATGGTTCGTGTTCACGACGTCGCTCCCGCCGTCGAGACGGCCCGGCTGCTGGCTGCCTTGGAGGCAGCCCAGTCCGATGACCCGGATCCGGAGGTGTCGTGGCGCCCGCCAGTAGCAACCGCCCCATGAAGGGGAAGTGGGCCAAGGGGATCGAGCCCCGCATGTTCGTGTGGGTGATCAAAGATCGCCTGGCCGCCTGCGAGCGCCCGGGCGGCTACGCCCGCAACCACCGCAAGGTGCGCCGCCTGGAGGAGATCATCTGGCTCCGGGAGCACGGCTTCACCCGGATCGTCTCGCTGCTCGACTCGCCCCACAACCTCCACGCCTACGAGGACATGGCCATGCCCCACACGCAGGTCGCCCTCGGCCGGGCGGGAGGCGATCTCGCCACCCGACTGCCCGAGGTCTTCGCCACGCTGTCCGACCTGCTCGACGATCCCGAGCAGCGGGTGCTGGTCCACCTCGAGGAGTTCGGCGACCGCCTGTGCGGGGTGCTGGCCGGGTATCTCCTCTACACCGGGCTCGTGGAAACGGGGCCGATCGCCATCTCTGTCGTGGAACAGCTCACCAGCCGCCAGATGGGCCCTCCGGGCCGGGAGATCGTCACGGTCACGCTGGAAGAGAAGCTGCGGCGCACGCACGGCTAGGCTCGACTCACGTGACAGATGTCGCCACAAGCGGGAGACGGCCGTGCCCGGCACGGTGATCGTCGGCACCCAGTGGGGGGACGAGGGCAAGGGCCGGTTCACGGACCTGCTGGCGGACGAGATGCAGATGGTCGTCCGGTACCAGGGCGGCCACAACGCCGGCCACACC
>CAZCVW010000270.1:0-5003 GCA_964502185.1 uncultured Burkholderiales bacterium | reverse complement strand
GGCGGCGACCAGGTCGCCGGTGCCGAACGTCGGGCCGCACTCGGCGGCGTCGAGCACTCCCATGCGCCCCGCGGTACCGGCCCCCACGTAGATGAGGCGGCCGCCCACCTCGAGGCGCTCGGCCACGGCGTCGATGGTGGCGGCGATGGCCGGGACGGCGGCCTCGACGGCGTCGGCCACCGCCCGTTCGCCCTCGGCCATGAGGCGGACGAGGTCGGCCGCCGGGCGGAGGTCGAGGTCGGCCAGGTCGGCCCGGTGTCCCTCGGTCACCAGCCCGCCGAGCCCGTCGGCCTGGGATTCCGGCGCTCCGGGGGGAGGTTGGGTCAGGGCGTCGGTCAGGACGGCCCAGACGCGGGCGGGGTCCTTCGTGCCGAGGTAGGTCATGTGGGCACAGGCTTCGTAGCCCCAGGTCCACAGGTCGGTGATACCCGACATCCGGGCCGCCGCCACCGCGGCCCGGATGTCGGATTCGTCGTCGGGGCCGAGGCGGAAACCCTGGATCCACAACTGGGATCCGATCCCGAACTCGGCTCCGAGGCGGATCAGGTGCTCCGCGTGTTCGGTCACGAAGGGCGTAGCCGGACGGCGGAACGCCTGCCAGTAGGGATCGGTGGCCAGCGTATCCAGTCCGGGCCGCGCCGCGACGGACCTCCACGCCGGGCCGGACAGACCGACGGTGCCCGTTCCCAAGGGCAGCAGGCAGACGGTGGACCGGCCCCCGAGGCCGCGGACATGGGCGACCAGGTCGCCGATGAACTCGACGAGGCACGCTTCCCGGAAGGCGGCCACCTCGGGGGTGAGCGTCTCGGGCAGGGCCGCACCGAACTCGTCGCGGAAGCGGGCCCGGCACACGTCGCAGCGGCAGCCCCAGCGCTCCTCGGGTTCGTCGAAGTGGGCGGGGTGGGCCCAGTGGGGCTCGTCCCAGAACACCCTCTCCGCTCCGGTCTCCACCGCCGCCGACGCCCACGACCGCACGAAGGCCCGGAACTCCGGCGAGTTGGGGCAACCGGCGGCGACCCGACGGCCCGAGTCGAGCACCTGGCCGGTCTCGGGGTGGGCGGCCACGAAGAGCGTCTCGGCCTCGCCGCCGAACGTCCGGCCGAGGCCCCACGGACCGATCTGCACTTCGAGGCCGGCCTGCTGGGAGCGTTCCACGATGCGGCCGAGCTGGGCCCGGTAGTAGGCGAGGTCGTTCTCGCTCATGGTGTGGAGGACGCCGGTGAACCCGGCGGCGGCCAGGCCGTCCATGTCCGCGGCCACGTGACGGAGGATGCGGTTGCCGAAATAGGAGACGCCGATCGCCATGCCCGCCGCTCCGCCGGCTACCCGGTCACCGAACCGGACACCATGCCCTCGACGAGGCGCCGGTGGACCATCAGGAAGAACACGACGACGGGCACCGTGAACAGCACGCTGGCCGCCATGATCAGGCCCCAGTCGGCCTGGGAACGCCCGACGAACGCCTGCAGGGCGACGGGCAGGGTGCGCAGGCTGTCCTTCTTCACGAAGGTGAGGGCGAAGAGGAACTCGTTCCAGGCGGCGATGAAGGAGAAGATGGCCGTGGCCGCGAGGCCGGGGCCGGCCAGCGGCAGGATCACCCGGACCATCGCCCCCGCCCTCGTGGCGCCGTCGGTCATGGCCGCCTCTTCCAACTCGGGCGGGATCGTCTCGAAGAAGCTCCGGAGCATCCAGATGCCGAGCGGGGTGGTGAAGCTCAGGTAGGCGAGCACCAGGCCCCACCACGAGTCGAGCAGGCCGAAGGTGCGCATCACCACGAACAGCGGGATGAGGAGCACGACCACCGGGAACATCTGCACGCTCATGACCATGAGCAGCAGGTAGCGCCGCAGGGGCAGGGTGAAGCGGGCCAGGGCGTACCCGGCGAGGGCGGCGACGCCCACACCGAGGACGGTCGTGGCCGCGGACACGACCAGGGAGTTGCGCAGGGCCCGGGCGAAGCCGGCGTCGAGCACGTCGCCGTAGCGGGCCAGCGTCGGCTCCGAGGGCCACAGGACCGGGGTGCGGGTGACGATCTCACCGTCCGGCTTGATCGACGTCAGCAGCATCCACAGGAACGGGACGAGGGCGAAGAGGCCGAGGGCGATCGCGGCGCTGTACACGCCGATGCGGGCGAACGGGATCCGCTTCACCCTGAGCCCCATCAACCGGCCTCGTCGGCCCGGGTGAGCCGGGTGTAGACGACGGTCATCCCGACCAGCACCAGGAAGAGGGCGATGGCCATGGCCGCGGCGGTGCCGAGTTCGGTGCGGGCGAAGGCCTCCCGGTACACGGTGATGGCCGCCAGTTCGGTGGACCGGTTGGGGCCGCCCTCGGTCATCACGTAGACCTGGTCGAAGATCTTGAAGTCCCAGATGGTGGAGATGACCACCAGGGTCGTGATCAGCGGCTTGAGCATCGGCAGGGTGACGTGCCAGAGCTGCTGGGCCGGCGAGGCGCCGTCGACCCGGGCCGCCTCCCGTACCTCCGCCGGGATCGACCGCAGCCCGGCCAGCAGGGTGAGGGCCACGAAGGGGAACGACTGCCAGACGACGACGATCCCGATGGCCAGGAAGGCCCACGACCGGTCGTTGAACCAGGCGTGGCCCTCGAACCCCGGCAGCGCCCAGTTCACGAGCCCGTACTGGTCGTGGAACATCCAGCGCCACACCGTGCCGGCCGCCACCCGGGGAATGGCCCACGGCAGCAGCACGATCACGCCCAGCAGCGCCCGCCCCTTGAACTTCTGATCGAGCAGCACGGCGACGGCCAGCCCGAGGGCCATGGTGCCGGCCACGCAGGCCAACCCGAACCACACGGTGGTGAAGAAGACCTCGCGCAGATGTGAGTCGGCCCGGAACAGGTCGGCGTAGTTGTCGAAGCCGACGAACGTGCTCTCGCCCCCGAACAGAAAGGGCAGGCCCGCCTCCCGGAACGACAACCAGAAGGTGCGGCCCACCGGGTAGGCGACGAACGCGGCGATGACCAGCCCGGCCGGGGTCAGCAGCAGCCAGGGAAGGACCTTCGAGTCGAAGCGGACGCCGGCCAGGCGCCGCCTTGGGAGTGAGAGCGGCTCAGCCGCCACGACACGCGGTCATGACTGGAACGCTCGGTTCATGGCCTCGGCCACCTTGGCCATGGCCTCCCTGGCGCTCTGCTCGCCCTTCATGACCGACTGGACGGCGTTGGTGAACAGCCCGTCGGCTTCAAAGCTGCCCCACTCCTTCGTCGGCGGGTAGGTGCGGGAGTGCTCCTCCAACTGCCGGCTGAAGGTGGCGTAGAGAGCGTCAGAGGTGGCGGGGGCGGCGGCCAGCCCGGACAGGGCTCCGGGCAGGAAGCCGATCTGGTCGGTGAAGTCGGCCACCCGGGACGGGGCGAGGAGGAAGTCGACGTAGCTGCGGGCCAGGGCCTCGTGCTCGGTGCCGTCGAAGACGACGAGGTGGCTACCGCCGGCGAAGGTGTCCTGGTCACCGGACGGGCCCTCGGGCAACAGCGCGGTACCGACCTTGCCCTCGAGTTCAGGGTGGGCCTTGAGGATGGCCCGGAGGTCCCAGCCGCCGCCGATCATCATGGCCAGATCGCCGGCTTCGAAAGCAGAGCGCACGTCGCGGGAGTTCCACGACAGGGCTCCCTCCGGGGCGAAGCGCTCCTTGGAGTACAGGTTGGCGTAGAACTCGACGGCCTCGACGGCCTTGGCCGAATCCATCCCCGAGACCCAGGTGCCGTCCTTCTCGGTGGCGATCTCGCCGCCGTTCTGCCAGACCATGGGCAGGAAGAAGTGGTTGGCGTTGCCGGCCACCCCGAAGGCGGACATCTTCTTGCGGTCCCGGACCTGTCGGCCCACCGTCAGCAGTTCGTCCCAGGTGGTGGGGACCGACAGGCCGAGTTCGGTCAGCACGTCGCGGCGGTAGATGAGGGAGCGGGCGCCGGCGTACCAGGGCAGGCCGTAGACCTCGCCGTCGACGGTGGCGCCCTCGACGAGACTGTCGACGAACCCGTCGAGCTTGCCACGCTCGTTCCTGGCGGCCGCCACGGTCAGGGCGCCGAGGTCACCGAACTCCGGCGTCCAGGTGGAGCCCATCTCGGCCACGTCGGGCACCTGCCCGCCGCCGATGGCGGTCACGAACTGGTCGTGGGCGTTGGCCCACGGTACGAACTGCACTTCCACCTGCGAGCCGGGGTGGGCCCCCTCGAAGTCGGTGGTGGCCTGCGTGAAGAACGCCTTCAGCTCGTCGGAGCCGGGTTCCATGATCCAGACGTCGATCGAGCCCGCCTCCACCTGGCCGGCGCTGGCCGCCTTGTCCTCACCGGTGTCGCTTCCTCCACAGGCGGCGCCGGTCAGGGCGAGGGCGGCGAACAGCGCAGCCAGGCGGCGACAGGGGCGCATCAGGCCTCCTTGGTGCTGGAGATGCGGACGATGCCGGTTAGGTCAGGACGGTTTCGGCGGCGGTGAGGTCGAGCGTGACCCCGCCCGAGTCGTACACGTGGCGGGCCAACGGACCGGGCTTTCCCGCCAGCCGGGCGGCGCCGTCGAGGGCGTCGCCGGCGGGCGGAGTCGGGACGGCATCGGGACAGAGTTCGGCCAGCCGGTCCAGGAACGGGCGGAGCAGCAGATCGCCGGCGTCGAACAGCCCGCCCGTCCACGACACGGGGACGGGCTGACCGGCGGGGAACAGGCGCCGGACGCAGGCGGCGGCAGATGCGGCCAGTTCGGTGGCCGCCCCGGCCCAGATGGCCTGGGCGACGGTGTCGCCGCGCTGGGCGGCGTCGGCCACCTGGCGGGCGAAGGCGGCAATGGTGACGACCGGGTGACCGGAGGCCTCGATCCGAAAGGGAAGGCTGTCGAGCGGACCGAGATGGCATTCGGCCAACCCCGCCAGCGTGGCTGAGGCGCGCTGGTCGTCGTGAGTTCGGCCGTCGTGCGCCCGCAGCGCAGCCTCGAGGCCCCGACGGCCGATCCAGTAGCCGCCGCCGACGTCGCCCAGCAGGTGGCCCCAGCCGTCGGC
>CAZCVW010000269.1:0-5019 GCA_964502185.1 uncultured Burkholderiales bacterium | reverse complement strand
GTGCGTCCCGTCGGCGTCCCGGGGCCGGGGCTTGAAGGCTGGGACCTGCTTCGCCATCTCATAGTTGAACGAGACATCGGTGACCAGGTCGCGGATCACCGGGAAGGTCCGCAGCGGGGTGATGGTGATCGGCTGGCCCGGCTCGAAGGTGTTCATGCGGGTCATGCACATCAGCCGCGGGAGGCCGTTGATCTCGGCGCTGCAGGAGCCGCACTTGCCCGCCTTGCAGTTCCAGCGCACGGCCAGGTCCCCCGCCTGGGTGGCCTGGATGCGGTGCACGACGTCGAGGACCACCTCGCCCTCTTCCGCCCCCACCTGGAAGTCGCGCAGTTCGCCGCCGGCGGCGTCGCCCCGCCACAGCCGGAAGGTGACCGGGGTGGTCATTTCGCCTCCAGGAGTTCTCGCAGGTCGTCGGGCATGGGCGGCAACGGCTCGGGCGCCAGGCTGACCTCGCCGTCGCGCTGGCGGACGACGAGGTTGACCTTGCCGAACTCGGGGTCGGCCGACGGGTAGTCGTCGCGGGTGTGCCCGCCCCGGCTCTCCCGGCGTTCGAGGGCGGCCCGGGCGATGCATTCCGAGACGGCCAACATCGAGCGCAGGTCGAGGGCCAGGTGCCACCCGGGGTTGTACTGGCGGTGGCCCTCCACCCCGACCCGGCGGGCCCGCTCCCGGAGGACGGCCAGTTCCTCCAGCGCCCTTTTGAGCTCGTCCTCCGTGCGGATGATGCCGACCAGGGAGTGCATGCACTCCTGGAGGTCGGCCTGGACGGTGTAGGGGTTCTCGTTCCCCCCGCCCTCGAAGGGCAGGAGGGCTTCCCGGGCGTGGGCCTCGAGCACGGTGCCGTCGACCGCCGGCCGGGAGGGAAGGGAGTTGGCGTACTCGGCGGCGTAGAGGCCGGCCCGGCGGCCGAAGACCACCAGGTCGGAGAGGGAGTTGCCGCCGAGGCGGTTGGCGCCGTGCAGGCCGGCCGCCACCTCGCCGGCGGCGAAGAGGCCGGGGACGGTCGACGACTGGGTCTCGGCGTCGACCCGGACGCCGCCCATCATGTAATGGGCGGTGGGCCCGACCTCCATGGGCTCCTTGGTGATGTCGACGTCGGCCAGCTCCCGGAACTGGTGGTACATCGACGGCAGCCGGCGCTTGATGGAGTCGGCGTCCCGGCGGGTGGCGATGTCGAGGAACACGCCGCCGTGGGGGCTGCCGCGGCCCTCCTTGGTCTCGGTGTTGATGGCCCGGGCCACCTCGTCGCGGGGCAGCAGGTCGGGGGTGCGCCGCACGCTCTTGTCGGTGTACCAGCGGTCCGCTTCCTCTTCGGTTTCGGCCGTCTCCGCCCGGAACATCTCGGGGACGTAGCGGAACATGAACCGTTCCCCGGCCGAGTTGCGCAGCACGCCCCCGTCGCCCCGGACCCCTTCGGTGACGAGGATCCCCCGCACCGACAGCGGCCACACCATGCCGGTGGGGTGGAACTGCACGAACTCCATGTCCATCAGGTCGGCGCCGGCCCACAGGGCGAGGGCGTGGCCGTCGCCGGTGTACTCCCAGGAGTTCGAAGTGATCTTGTAGGCCTTCCCGATCCCCCCGGTGGCGAGCACGACGGCGGGAGCCTGGAAAACCACGAACCGCCCCGACTCCCGCCAGTAGCCGAAGGCCCCGGCGACCCGCTCCCCGTCCTTCAGGAGAGAGGTGACCGTGCACTCCATGAAGACGTCGATGCCACGGTGGACGGCGTGCTGTTGGAGGGTCCGGATCATCTCCAGCCCCGTACGGTCGCCTACGTGGGCCAGGCGGGCGTAGCGGTGCCCGCCGAAGTCGCGCTGGAGGATGCGGCCATCGGGGGTGCGGTCGAAGAGGGCGCCCCAGTCCTCGAGCTCGAGGACCCGCTCGGGCGCCTCCTGGGCGTGGATCTGGGCCATGCGCCAGTTGTTGAGCAGCTTGCCGCCCCGCATGGTGTCCCGGAAGTGCACTCGCCAGTTGTCCTCGGGGTACACGTTGCCGAGGGCGGCGGCGATCCCCCCCTCGGCCATCACCGTGTGGGCCTTGCCCAGCAGCGACTTGCACACCAGGGCCGTGCGGGCCCCGGCGGCCGAGGCTTCCACCGCCGCCCGCAGGCCGGCGCCGCCCGCCCCCACCACGACGACGTCGAAGTCATGCGTCTCGTAGTCGGGCATCAGAAGAACCTCGGGTCGGAGAACACACCGTTGGCGACGAGGCGGATGTACACGTCGGTGAGGGCCACGCCGAAGAGGCTCACCCAGGCGATCAGCATGTGCCGCTCGTTGAGCCGGGTGACGAAGCGCCAGAGGCGGTAGCGGGCCGGGGAGGCCGACATGGCGTCGAGCCGGCCCCCGCAGACATGGCGGCAGGAGTGACACGACAGCGTGTAGGCGCCGAGGAGCAGCGCGTTGATGAGGAGGATCAGCGTCCCCAGCCCCATGCCGAAGCCGTCGTGGAAGTCGAAGGCCCGCAGGGCGTCCCACAACAGGAGGATGGGGAAGGGGAGGGCCAGGTAGAAGAAGATGCGGTGCACGTTCTGGAGGATGAAGGGGAAGCGCGCCTCCCCCGTGTAGCGGGCCCGGGCGTCGGGCACGGCGCAGGCGGGAGGGGACCGGAAGAAGGACCGGTAGTAGGCCTTCCGGTAGTAGTAGCAGGTCATCCGGAAGGTCAACGGGATGGGGAGGATGATCAGCGCCGGCGAGAGGGTCCACCAGTCCCCGAAGATCTTCCAGGTGGCGTGCTGGCAGTTGGCGGCCAGGCACGGCGAGTAGAAGGGGGACAGGTATGGGTCGGCGTAATAGTCACGGTTGGCGAACGCCACCCAGGTGCCGTAGATGATGAAGGCGCCGAGGACCACCACCGTGATCAGCGGGGCCACCCACCAGCGATCCCGCCGCAGGGTCGGCGGGGCGGAGATGGAGACTGCCACCGCCCGGGTCTGGTCCGTAGCCGAGGTCATGCCCGTTCCCTCCAAATTGATGGTGAGCCGACCAAGCCAACCCTCACTCGAGGGGCTGCTCGGGTTCGTCGGTCGGTGGCGGCTCGAGCCGTTCCCGCTGGATCGTGCGCACACAGGCGTTCCATCGGAGCAGCGCCGAGTCGTCACCCTCGGCGCGTAGGCGCTCGGCTTTCTCGTACTGCTCCATGGCGTCGCGGAAGCAGACGTAGGCGGAACCCCGCGACGTGGCCCGCCCCCGCATGGCCCGGGCCTGTCGCTCCAGCACCAGCCCCCGGTAATAGGACCGCTGGTACCCGTCTGTGAGTTGGTCCAGGACCTCGTGGGCCTGGCGCACCCTGGCGCCGGCGCCGTCCCGGCCGAACTGGTCGGTCATGGCCAGGACGAGCACGATGAGCACATCCTGGTTGCCGGCATCGGCGGCGAGGACGTCGCGGCAGATGCTCTCGGCCTGCTCGGGCTCGCTGAGGAGCCGGTAGCGCTCGGCCTTCCGGATCGCCTCAGGGACGGCCGTCTTCGAGATGGGCTTGAGCTCGAACACCTCGTTCACCGCTCGGCCTCCTCGCACCCCGTGCTCCCGACACTATCGGCTCGGATGGCCCGGTGACGTCCTCAGCCTCCACGGGCGCGCCGCGTCCGGCGCCCGCCGGGTTGTTCCTCAGGGTGACCTTGCCGGGTTCGCGCCCAGGAACCACCACGTCGCTGGACCTGCCGGGCGATCTCTGGGCGGGCGATCGCTCCGACGGGCCTCCGGGATGCTCGCCCTGCTGGACATCGAGAGCGCGATAGGCCCCGGGGCGCCCGGGGATACGTGCTCTCGGCGACCCTCCACGTAGCCATCCGCTACTAACGAGGATCACCTGTTCCTTACCGTACGCGCCCTTCGCAACGTCGAAGGCGTGATCCTGGAGATCGCCACCGTCACCGATGGGCAACAGGCCCTCGACTACCTCCATGGGGAAAACGAGTACGTGGGACGCCAGCGACCCGACCTCGTGCTCCTCGATATCAAGATGCCGAAGATCGACGGGCTCGACGTGCTGAAGGAGCTGAAATCCGACCCCGAGCTGCGGGCCATCCCGACCGTGATGCTCACATCGTCGGAACGTCCGGGGGACATCGCCCGCGCCTACGTGCTCGGTGGGAACTCGTACGTCACGAAGCCAGCCTCGCGCGGCAGCCTGAGCGACCGCCTCGCCGGCCTCGGGAGGTACTGGACCCAGCTGGCTTCCCTGCCGAGCCGCCATGCCTCCTGAACCCCTCGCGGCGCGCATCCCGCCGGTCTCGATCCTGGTGGTGGACGACCAGGAGGACCACCGGGACCTGATCGGACGGAAGCTGAAGGAGAACCGCTTCCTGGTGGTCGGCGCGGCCACCGGGGACGAAGCTCTCGAACTCCTCGACGGCGTGGACCTCGTCCTCCTCGATTACCGGCTACCGGGACGGACCGGTCTCGAGACGTTGCAGCTGATCCGTCAGCGTGGTGGCCCGTCCGTGGTGATGGTCACGGGGCGACCGCTCCTTCGTCGCCGGGCTCGGCCGGAACGCGGCGGACATGGCCATCGTGAAAGGCGTGGCCGGCCTGGGCCGGAGCATGGGGCTCCGGATCGTGGCCGAAGGCGTTGAGCGCGCCGATCAAGCCACCATGGTCGCCGACATCGGCTGCGAATTCGGCCAAGGGTTCCTCTGGAGCAAACCCGTGCTACCCACAGACCTCGCCCCTTGGCTCCAAGAGCGTCAGGGGGCCCCCGTTCTGGGCTGAGCGTCCGGCGCACCGGCGCCGGACGCTCACCGTTCACTTCTTGGCCCGGCAGTGGGCCTTGTTGTTGCCCGGGCTGTGGAAGCTGTCGCTCCTCTTACCCTTACACTCGTGCGCCGAAGCCGGTGACGGTACGAGCCCAATGCTCACGGCGGCCAGCGTTCCCGCGGCGAGGATCCTCGTCATGCGTCGCTTCACTTAGGTCTCCTTGTTTGTCGGCGCGCGTAATCGCGCGCCAGCGTCGGCTAATGGTCCGCGGCCAGGGCCAAGAAGTTCCCGAATGCCGCGAGCCGCCCGTGGCCCGGCA
>CAZCVW010000268.1:0-5026 GCA_964502185.1 uncultured Burkholderiales bacterium | reverse complement strand
CAGGATGTGGAACGGGCAGTTCATCGGCTTCGGGTAGTAGGTGCCGCCCTCCATCTCCATGGGCGGGTACATGCCCTCGGCGTAGAAGTCGAGGTGGCCGCTCGTCTCCCACAGCACCGACTTGGCGATGTGGGGCGTGACGACGAACTGGTAGTCGCCCTTCTCGTGCTCCGCCCGGGAGAAGTCCTCCATCAGCTTGCGGACCATGGCCCCCTTGGGATGCCACACCGCCAGCCCCCCGCCCAGCTCCTCGGGGAAGGAGATCAGGTCGAGCTCGACGCCCAGCTTTCGGTGGTCGCGCCGCTCCGCCTCCTCCAGCCGGTGAAGGTGGTCGTCGAGCGCCTTCTTCGAGCCCCAGGCGGTGCCGTAGATCCGCTGGAGCATGGGGCGGTGCTCGTCGCCCCGCCAGTAGGCGCCCGCCACCTTCTGCAGCTTGAAGTGGCCGAGACGCCCGGTGGTGGGGACGTGCGGCCCGCGGCACAGGTCCACGAACCCTGGATCATCGCCCGGATCATCCCCGGGCCCACCCGCCCGGTTGCGGTAGACCGACACGCCTCCACCGGCCGCCCCCTCGGACGCCTCGCCGCCCTCGATGATCTCCCGCTTGTAGGGCTGGTCGGCGAAGAGGGTGAGGCCGCCGTCCCGGTCGTGTTCCTCCCGGACGAAGGCCTGGCGGGCGGCGATGATCTCCCGCATGCGGGCGTCGATCCGCTCCAGGTCGGCCTCGGGGAAGTGGGCGCCGCCGGGCAGGTCGAAGTCGTAGTAGAAGCCGTCGGCGATGGGCGGGCCGATGGCGAACTTGGCCCCGGGGAAAAGGTCGAGGACGGCCTGGGCCAGCACGTGGGCGGTCGAGTGCCGCAGCACGTAGAGACCCTCGTCCGAATCGGCGGTGACGATCGCCACCTCGGAGTCGGCTGTGATCGGCCGGTCGAGGTCGACCATGGCGCCGTCGACCTTGGCGGCGACGGCTGCCTCGGCCAGGCGACGGCCGATGGAGGCAGCCACCTCGCCCGGCGTGACGCCTTCGTCGTAGGCGCGCGTGGAACCGTCGGGGAGCTTGACCGTGACCATCAGGGCCGGAGCTTACCGGGAGGCCTGCAAGGCTCCCGACAGGATGACGGGCGAGCCCGACGGTGAGATCGCCTACTCGGCCGCGGGAGACGCCTCGATCTCGTCGACACCCCCGTCGTCGAGAACTTCGACCTCCTCGACACCCTCAGCCGCCGGCGGCGCTACGGCCGCTTCGGCCTCCTGGCGGGGCGGACGCCCGGGGCCACCGGGACCTCGGCCGCCACGACCACCACGGCCACCCAGCCGCTCGGCGACGGTGCGCTTGGCGTAGGGCAGGAGGGCCAGCTCACGAGCGGTCTTGATGGCCACCGCCACCTCCCGCTGGTGCCGGTTGCAGTTGCCCGTGGTGCGGCGAGCCTTGATCTTGGCCCGTTCGGAGAGGAACCGGCCGAGGAGGTTGGCGTCCTTGTAGTCGACCCACGGGATCGAATCCCGGCAGAAGATGCACACCTTGGGCTTGCCCCGGCGGGCCCGTATGGCGGCCGCCGCGGGCGCCCGCTTGGTGTTGCGGCTGTTGCGATCGTTGTTGCGGGCCATGCTGCTCCTCTTGCACTCACCGGCTGTTCAGGCGGCCTGCAGCGTACCAGCGGCCGGCCCGAACCCGTTCAGCGACCCCCGTCCCACGCTTTTTGGAACTCGGGCAACCCGGCGCCGTAGACCTCGCGCAGGCCCCGGTCGAGGTGGTAGGCGGAGGTGCCGGGCTCCACCCGGGGCCGCCCGGCGGCCACCAGCAGGTCGAGGGGAGCCCGCTCTCCCTCCGCTCCGGCCAGGAAGGCGACGGCCGACGTGCTCTCCGCGTAGCTGCCCACGATGGACGTCGCTCCCCCGGTGGTGAACTCGTAGTCCTCCGGGAGGACCCCGTCGGTGCCGGCGGCAGCCTCGGCCGCCTCACTCCCGGTGGCCAGCCAGTCGGCCACGCCCTCGTGGACCCAGTTCGATACGAACGGCCCGGCCAGCGGGAAGGAGGCCACGTGGACCAGTTCGTGGTGGAGCGTCTCTGTCTGGAACTCCCGCTGGCTACGGGACAGGTTGACGTCCTGAACGTAGACCCGGGCCGCCGTCGACGTGTAACCCTGGTCGCGGTCGATGGACGACGAGGCGAAGGCCACGAAGTTCCGCAGGTCGAAGGTGGCCTGGAGCATCTCCCGGAGCTGCTCCAGGTTGTGGGGCAGCACCATGACGACCTGGGCCGGGACTGGCCGGTCGAAGCTTCCGGCCAGGCGATTCCACGCCTGCTCGGCCAGGTCGAGCAGCGCCCGGGCCCGGCGCCGGTCGGCCGGATCGAAGAGCATGGTGAAGTGGGCCGAGGTGGCCGTGGACAGACGCCCGAAGTCCCACAGGTTCCGGGTGGACGGCAGGCCGAGGTCCTCGACGTCGGTGTCAGAGGCGATCCGCCAGGCGCCGTCGCGGCGGATGAACGTGTAGAAGAAAGCGTCGATGGCGTCGGTGTCGTCGGCGCCCTTGATCCGGTAGCGGGCCTCCACCGGCGGCAGGAAGACGTCCTCGGCGGCGTAGCGGGCGTCGAGGCCGGCGGACAGGTCGGGGATCTCGTCGGTCCGCAGCCGCAGGTCGAACGAGGCCAGCGGCACGGACGTGAGGCCGTCGAAGAGCGCCGCCTGGCGGTTCTTGAAATCGGCGTCGGCGCCCGGGTCGACGGTGGCCAGGAACCGCTCCCGGTCCTTCGTCCTGATGGCCTCTTCCCGCTGGTCCAGCACCGCCTGGGCGGCCGCCTCCCGGTCGCTCTTGGCTTCAGCCGCCATTCCCATCTGCGCTCCAGGCGGCACGGCGACGACCGAGACCAGCAGGGCGACGGATGCCAGCAGGCGCTTCACCCAGACCTCCTCAAGGCGGCCGTCAGCCCCGGACGGGCTCGGTCAGGTCGAGCCCGAGGAGCCCCGCCAGTTCCCGCAGGACGACCGGGGCTGTGTCTCCCGGGGAATCAGGCGGGTCCGATCCTCCGGAGAGGACGGCGCTGGCCAGGTCGTCGAGAGCTTCCAGCGCGGCGGGGACGTTGAGGTCGTCGTCGAGGGCGGCCCGCACCCGGACGGCGAACGGTGCCGGGTCGGGGCCGCCCTCGACGAGCCCAGGACGGCCTTCGCCCGTCCTGGGCTTGTCGAGGGCCCGCGAGGCGGCGGCCGACAGGCGGCGCAGCAGGGCTCGGCCCTCGTCGAGGTCGGTGTCGTACCACTCGAAGCCGGCCCGGTAGTGGTGGCGCATCAGCGCGAGGCGGATGGCCCGGGGGTCGGCCACCTTGAGCAGGTCGGACACGAACACGAGGTTGCCCAGCGACTTGGACATCTTCTCCCCCTCGTAGGTGACCATCGCCGAGTGGACCCAGTGCCGGGCCAGGGGTTGACCGGTGATGGCGGTCGACTGGGCGATCTCGGCTTCGTGGTGGGGGAAGATCAGGTCGGTGCCGCCGCCATGGAGATCGAGGGTCGGCCCGTGGGCGGTCAGCGCCATGGCCGAGCACTCGATGTGCCAGCCCGGCCGGCCCGGGCCGAAGGGGGCGTCCCAGGACGGTTCGTCGGGCGTCGAGCGCTGCCAGAGGGCGAAGTCGAGCGGGTCGCGCTTGGCGGGGTCGTCGACCCGGCCGCCCCGCTCCCGGGCCAGTTCCAGCATCTCGTCTCGGGACAGGTGGGAGAGCGAACCGAAGTCGGGGCTGGTGGAGATGTCGAAGAACACGCTCCCGCCTGCCTGGTAGGCGTGACCGGACTCGAGCAGCCGGCCGACGAGGTCGATGATCTGCGGCACCGCCTCGGTCGCCCGGGGCTCGGAGACCGGCGGCCGGAGGCCGAGGGCCTCCATGTCGGAGCGAAACCGGCGCAGCTCGGCCTCGGCCAGCTCCAGGTAGTCGACCCCCAGCTGCTTGGCCTTCGGCAGGATCGAGTCGTCCACGTCGGTGACGTTGCGGACGAGCGAGACCTCGTGCCCGAGCTCCTCCAGGCGGCGGATGAGCAGGTCGTAGGTGATGTAGGTGGCGGCATGACCCAGATGAGTGGAGTCGTAGGGTGTGATGCCGCAGACGTACATCCGAACGTGGCGGCCGGCCTCGAACTCGACGATCTCCCGGCGAGCGGTGTCGTAGAGCCGCAAAGTCACGAAGGCACAGTCACGAGGGCATCAAGCGGAGCGTGGCCTTGCCTCCGTAGCGGAGGTTCACGGTGAGGAGCGCCGCACAGAACGCTTCGAGGCCGATGGCGTTGTCCAGCCCGCCGCCGTCGAGCGGGCGGAGCTCGGGCATGGCCGCCACCATGGCCTGCGTGGAGCGCAACGCCTCCAGGTGGTCGGAGACGACGACGACGTCGCCGGTCATGGGCTTGTCGAGGGCGAGGAGGGCGGCGGCGGGGACGTGGTGGAGGGCGGCGGCCACCAGCGCATCGGGGGCGGCGGCCTGCACGGCGTGGGCGATGGAGCCCTCCTCCACCAGCACGGGCCGGAAGCTGGAGCCAACCCTTTCCATGACGTTGGCCATGGACACGACCGGCTTGCCGGCCAGGAGCTTGGCGTGTTCGGCGGCCGTCTGCACCGTCGCCTTGGCACTCGTCCCGAGCACCACGAGCTCCGCGATCTCGGCCGCTTCGGCGTTGAGGACGGGCTCGATGCGGGCCATCCTGTCACCCCAGCGCTCGTGCAGCTGGCGGACGGCGGCCTCCGCTTTCGCCTGATCCCGGGAGCCCAAGTAGACCCGGAGCCCCACGCTGGCGAGGCGGGCGGCCAGGCCGCGACCAGCGGGGCCGGTGGCACCGAGGATTCCGATCTTCATCACGAAGAGAAAGCTTGGCACACGGGTACGCTTCGACTTCATGCCAAACCGTCACCCGGTCCTGGTCCGCACGGCGGCCGCTCTCCTGCTGCTGGCCGGTGCCTGCGGCGGCGACTCCGGCGAGCCGACCCCGGAGTCTCAGAGCCCAGCGCCCCTGCGGGGCGCCGAGGCGGCCCGGGCGCCCGCCCC
>CAZCVW010000267.1:0-5029 GCA_964502185.1 uncultured Burkholderiales bacterium | reverse complement strand
GGCCGGTGGGGCGGCGCTCCCGGCCCGGCCGTGCTCGGCGCCGCCACGGTGCTCATCCCGTGTGGCGTCACGCTCAGCATGGAGTTCCTGGCCGTGGCCTCCGGGTCGCCGCTGTCGGGGGCCGCCGTGATGGCCGCCTTCGTCATCGGCACCAGCCCGCTCTTCGCCGTCATCGGCTATGCCGCCCGGCGCTCCACAGCCGTCCTGCGGGCCCGCCTGAGCCTGCTCGCCGGCGCCGTCGTGTTGATCGCCGGGCTCCTCTCGATCAACGCCGGCCTGACGCTGTCGGGTTCCTCGTTCACGGTGGCGTCGGCGTGGCGGTCGCTCCGGGGCGGCGAGAGCCCGTCCGCCGCGGCCGCGTCGTTGGCGTCCGACGGCAGCCAGGAGATCGTCATCACCGTCCGCCCGTCCGGGTACTCACCCGCTCGAATCGGGGCGCGGGCCGGGGTGCCCACCCGTCTCGTGCTGCGCAGCGACGGCGCCTACGGGTGCACGAGCGCCATCGTGTTCCCCACCCTGGGCCTGGAACGGAGCCTGCCGGTCGACGGCGACACCACCATCGACGTGGGCCCGCTCCGGCCGGGGACCCACCGGTACACCTGCGGCATGGGGATGTACGACGGTGTCATCGAGGTGGCGGGATGAACGCGGCACCTCGATCCCACCGAACGCCCTCCGACGGGACGTCGACGCTCGTGTTCGCCGTCGACGGGATGCACTGCGCCAGCTGCGGCCTGCTCATCGACGATGTCGTCGAGGACCTGCCCGGGGTGGCCCGGTCGGCCACCGACGTCGCCGCCGGACGGACGGTGGTGACCGCGGCCCAAGGCTCGGTCGTCGAGGCCGGGACCGTGGCCGAGGCGATCGTCGCCCTCGGCTACACCACCCGCCTCGCCTGATGCCGGCATCGTCACCAGCCAGATCTGCGATCAAGGAGATGCGTCACCATGATGTGCTGGAACAAGAAGACGCTGGGGATCCTGGCCGTCGCCGCCCTCGCCGTCCTGGCCGTGGCGCCGTCGGCCTTCGGGCGGGCGGCACCGCTGCTGATCATGCTCGCCTGTCCGTTGGGAATGCTGTTCATGGTCCGCGGGGCCCGCGGTGCGTGTCGGCCCGGGGCAGCAGAGCCGGGTGGACAGGGGGCCACCACATCGCCGGACGCCACCGAGGCCGAGCTCGTCCGCCTGCGACAGGAGGTGGACCGGCTGCGGGCCGCCGACCCACAGCCCGGCCCGGCACCGTCGGAGGGACGGGACTGAACCGAGCTCAGCCGGTGATGACGGCGGGACGCCGGTCGAGCGCGAGGCTTGGGGAGCAGCCGTGGAAGCCCTGACCCTGCCGGTCCTGGCCGTGGTGGCGGGGTTCGTGTCCTTCAGCTCGCCGTGCTGCCTCCCGTTGATCCCCGGCTACCTCTCGTACGTCTCGAGCCTGCCGGTGAGCGAGCTGGACCGCCGCGGGGCCCGCCGGGTGACTCTGCGCGCCGCCATGCTCTTCGTGGCCGGGTTCACGACCGTGTTCACTCTGCTCGGCATCGGCGCCACGCTGCTCGGATCGGCCTTGCTCCGCAACCAGGACACCCTGGTCCGCTGGTTCGGCGTGGTGATCATCGTGCTGGGACTGTCCACCATGGGAGTCCTGCGGATCCCGCTGCTCCTGCGGGAACGTCGCCTCGACCTCGCCCGGGTGCCGCGGGGGCCGGCGTGGGCCTTCCCCATGGGCATGGCCTTCGCCGCCGGTTGGGCGCCGTGCATCGGCCCGGTCCTGGCCACCATCCTGGCCACCGCGGCGGTGGCCGGCAGCGCCTGGTGGGGGGCGCTGCTCCTCGCCCTCTACTCGGTCGGGCTCGGGATTCCCTTTGTGCTGCTCGCTCTCGGCTTCTCGCGGGCCCAAGGCACCCTGGGATGGTTGAAGCGTCACGGCCGGGCCGTCGAGGCGGTGGGCGGGACGCTCCTCGTCGGCGTCGGCGTGCTGTTCGTGTCCGGGCGGTGGGAGCCCCTGTTTCGGCCGCTGCAACGCTGGTTCGCGGAGCTCGGATGGCCACCGATCTGACCGCCCCGCCCGCCGGCGATCTCGACGACCTCCTCGCCCGGGCGGGCGGATGACCGGTCCCACCGTGGTGACGAGGCGGCCCCGACGGCGCACCGTGGTCCTCGCCGGGGCCGCCCTCGCGGCCGTCGCGCTCACCGTGGTCGGCATGCGCACGCTTCCCGACTCTTCCACGGTGGTGGCCGGCTCAGCCCGGGCGGCCCCGGACTTCGCCGTGCCCGACCTCGAACGTCCGGAGCGCACGATCCGGCTCTCGGACTTCGCCGGCCGGCCCCTGGTGATCAACTTCTGGGCGTCGTGGTGCGTCCCCTGCCGCCGCGAGATGCCCGCCTTCGCCCGGGTCGGCGACGACCTCGCCGGTCGCGTCGCCTTCCTCGGCGTCAACCACCAGGACACCCACGACGCCGCCGCGGAGTTCGCCGCCAAGAGCGGTGTCCACTACCGCTCGGGTTTCGACCCCGATGGCGGGATCGCCCGCGACTTCGGGGTCCGGGGCCTGCCGAGCACGGTGTTCGTGTCCGCCGCCGGGCGCGTCGTCGGCACCCACACGGGCGAACTGTCGGAGAGCCGGCTGCGCAAGGAGATCAACCGCCTGTTCGAACTGGACGGGGCTACCGGCGTACCCGACCCCACCCCGGGTGGGGTAGGATAGCGCTGCTTCTTTTTTTTGGGGACACCGAACACCAGCGTGGAGGAGTTGGCGTCATTGTGAGCAATACGGACCTGGCGCCCGTCGGTGCGGCGGGGGCGAACGGTACGGCCGTCACCGAGATTGAGCTCAATGTCTCCGGCATGACCTGCGGATCCTGCGCCGCCCGGGTGCAGAAGGCGCTCGGCCGCCAGCCCGGCGTGGCCCGCGCCGACGTCAACTTCGCCACCCAGCGGGCAACGGTGGCCTTCGACCCTTCCCAGGTCGACCTCGACCACCTCGTGACGGCGGTGGGCAAGATCGGCTACGGCCTCGTCCCCGCCGAGGCCGGCGGCGGGTCGGGCGAGGAGGCACCCGAGACCGAGGCGGTCCTGCAGCGCATGTGGCTGCGCCGCGTGCTGGTGGCCTGGCCCCTCGGCCTGGTCGTGCTGTGGTTGTCGCTCTTTCACATGATGGAGCCCTGGGCGCGGGGGACCGCCCTGGCCCTCACCGTCCCCGTCCAGTTCTGGGCCGGGTGGCCGTTTCTCCACCAGGCCGCGATCCGGGCGAAGAGCCTCACCGCCAACATGGACACGCTCATCGCCATGGGGACGCTGACCGCCTTCACCTACTCCGCCGTCCAGATCGTCTTCGGCCCCCCGCACTCCGATCACTATTTCGACACGAGCGCCCTCATCATCGCCTTCCTGCTGCTCGGGCGGTACTTCGAGGCCCGGGCCAAGGGCCGCGCCTCCCGGGCCATCAAGGCCCTCCTGGAGCTCGGCGCCAAGGAGGCCCGCCTGGTGGGCGACGACGGCGGCGAGCGGATGGTGCCGATCGAGCAGGTGCGCGTCGGGGACCGGCTCCGGGTCCGGCCGGGCGAGAAGATCCCCGTCGACGGCGAGGTGGAAGACGGCGCCTCGGCGGTCGACGAGTCCATGCTGACGGGTGAATCCGTGCCCGTCGACAAGCAGCCGGGCGACCGGGTGGCGGGCGCCACGATCAACGCCGAGGGTGTCCTCACCATCCGGGCGACGGCCGTGGGAGGCGACACCGCCCTGGCCCAGATCGTGCGCCTCGTGGAGGAGGCCCAGGGCTCCAAGGCGCCCGTCCAGCGGCTCGCGGACCGCATCTCGGGCGTGTTCGTGCCCGTCGTCGCCCTCATCGCCCTGGGCACCTTCGCCGGTTGGTGGCTCATCGGGGGCGACGCCAACGCCGGCCTCGTGGCCGCAGTGGCCGTCCTCATCATCGCCTGCCCCTGCGCCCTCGGGCTGGCCACCCCCACCGCCATCATGGTGGGGACGGGCCGGGGCGCGGCCATGGGCGTCCTCATCAAGGGCGGCGAAGTGCTGGAGCGCTCCAAGCGGATCGACACCGTCGTCTTCGACAAGACGGGCACGCTCACCAAGGGCCAGATGGCCCTCACCGACGTTGTGCCCGCCGGCGGTGTGGACGCCGACGACCTGCTCCGCCGGGCGGCGGCCGTGGAGGACGCCTCCGAACATCCCGTGGGCCGGGCGGTGGTCGATGCCGCCCGGGGCCGGGGGCTGACGCTTCCCGCCGCGTCGGGGTTCCGGGCGGTGCCCGGCCACGGGGTGCGGGCCACCATGGAGGGCGTCGTCGTGGCGGTCGGACGGCGCAAGCTCATGGCCGAGTCGCAGTTGCCCGTGCCACCCGTGCTCGAGGAGCGCGCCCGGCGTCTCGAAGCCGAGGGGAAGACGGCGATCTTCTGCGGGTGGGACGGTCAGGCCCGCGGCGTGCTGGCGGTGGCCGACACCCTGAAGGACGACGCCTTCGCGGCGGTGGCCGAACTCGCCTCGATGGGCGTCGACGTGGTCATGATCACCGGCGACAACCGGGCCACCGCCGAGGCCATCGCCGCCAAGGTCGGCATCGGCCGGGTCCTGGCCGAGGTGCTGCCCGAGGACAAGGTGGCCGAGGTCCGCCGCCTCCAGGAGGAGGGCCGGGTCGTGGCCATGGTCGGCGACGGCGTCAACGACGCCCCCGCTTTGGTGGCCGCCGATCTCGGCATCGCCATCGGGACGGGCACCGACGTGGCCATCGAAAGCTCCGACATCACCCTGCTGTCCGCCGATCTCGACGGGGTGGCCACCGCCATCCGCCTGTCCCGACGCACGTTCCGGACCATCCTCCAAAACCTCGGATGGGCCTTCGGGTACAACGTGGCCGCCATCCCGCTGGCCGTGATGGGGCTGCTCAACCCGATCATCGCCGGGGCGGCCATGGCCTTCTCCTCCGTCTCGGTCGTGACCAACAGCCTGCGGCTGGCCCGCTTCGGCAAACAGCGCCCGGCCGCGCCGGCGGCCGCACCGTCCCGCCCGGCCCCCGTCGGCC
>CAZCVW010000266.1:0-5054 GCA_964502185.1 uncultured Burkholderiales bacterium | reverse complement strand
CGCTGGGCGGGTCCCCCGGCTCCGGGGAGGGCGACGAGGGGCCCGGCTCGGGCTCCGGCGCACGGCTGGGTTCGGCCGGAGGTGGCGCCGCCTGGGACGGCGTGCGGCCGGGACCGAGGACGAGCGGGCCGCGGGACCGGTCGACCATGACCGGCTGGCGGTTGGGGTAGTCCTTGGCGATTTGGGACCGGGCCCAGGCGAAAGCGTCCTGCACGGAGCCCGGCGCCTTCCCTTGGAGCATGGCCCGGCGCACCATGTACTCGACCAGATAGCTGTGGCCGAGCGCCGAGTTCTCGTAGGCGACGTCGGTCTCGGCGGCGGCCGCGGTGAGCACGCGGCCGGGAGCGAGGGCGTCGTCGAACCCGCTGCCGTAGCAGGCCGCCACCCCGATCCAGACGGACTTGGCCTCGAGCGGCCTGAGCATCTCGGCGACGTCGCCGTCGAAGACGTGCTCCCCGTCGGCTCCGACCATGGCCTCGTCGATCGCCTCGCCGTCGCCGTCGGGGCCGTTGGACACCTGCCGGACGTGACCGGAGTAGAAGAACACCACGGTGGCGTCGGACGACGCCTTCCCGGCCAGCCAGGCGAGCGAATTCCGGATGTTCTCGGCGGTGGCGTTGTGGTCGAGCAGCAGGACGCGGCGGTGGCCCGGGACACCGTAGGCGGCAAGGGCTGCGTCGACGTCGCGGGCGTCAGCGGCGGCGGCTCGAAGGTCACCGTCCTCACCGGGATAGTCGTCGATCCCGACGCTGACGGCCCACACGCCGCCTTCCTTGGGCCCGGCCACACTGGCGGCGGTGCGGACCGGCCGGGCCGGCTTGGTCGGACGGTACGAGAAGGAAGCCGGTACCACGATGGCGCGCTCCACCGGAGCGGCGGTCGTCACCGGCACCATGGGCGGCGCTTCAACCGGGGGCGGCGGCGGCTCCGCCGGAGCGGCCAACAGATCGGCGGCCTCGACGAACTGGGAGAGAGCCCGGGCGTACGCCTCGTTCTCTTTTACGGGAGGTGCGACCTCGATCCGGCGGGCCGCCAGCACTTCCGTCTCCGCCGGCGGTCGGAACCCGCCCGGCGCGCCAGCCGAGCCGGCCGCGAACAGCGCGGAGACCAGCACGAAGGTACCCGGACGACTCCCGGGTCGCGCGCCCTTCAGAAAACGTACGGCACGCCGGACGGCCCCAACCCCGCCCGGCGCGAGCCGAACAGGGGCATGTTTCGCCAAGGAGACCGAGGAATCCTTTTCCGCCCTGTCGCCCGCCGGGGTTTCTATGGCCGTGTCCTCGCTGCCGGTACTGGTTGCTACCGTGCGCCCGTGAACGCCAGTTTAGGCCAATTGATGGCATTGGCGCTGGATGAGGCAAATGCGGCAATTGTCCATGGGGACGTCCCGGTCGGCGCCGTTGTGGCCACCTCGGGTGGTGAGGTGATCGCCCGCCGCCACAACGAGCGGGAATTGCAGGCCGATCCGACCGCCCACGCCGAGGTGCTGGCCCTGCGCGACGCGTCGGCCGCCCTGGGCCGCTGGCGGCTCGACGACTGCGTGCTGGTCGTCACCCTCGAGCCCTGCCCGATGTGTGCCGGAGCCGCCGTTGCGGCGCGGATCGCGAGCGTCGCCTTCGGCGCCGCCGACCCGAAGGCTGGAGCCTGCGGCAGCCTGTACAACCTCGGCGCCGACCCCCGGCTCAACCACGAAATGGAGATAGTTCCCGGTGTTCGCGCCGAGGAGGCGGCCGACCTGCTGCGGGCGTTCTTCGCGGGCCGGCGGGACCACCCGGAAAGCCGCCCCGGCCCCAACTAGACTTCCCTCCCGGAGGGATGCGAGAGCGGCCGAATCGGACGGTCTCGAAAACCGTTGAGGCGCAAGTCTCCGTGGGTTCAAATCCCACTCCCTCCGCTCCCCGCTGACCAGGTGCGTTCGTGTGAATGCCCTGGTCAGCACCCTTTTCTCGGTCGGTTCAGACCTCACAACTAGCGACCGCCGATGCCCAGCAGTGGCCGCCACAGACCCCGATTCTGGGGTGCGGATGGGGTGCGAGCAGAAATCCTGTCGAACCGCGACAGGCGGCCCCTCAGTTCGGGACGCTGAGGCCGCGGGTTCAAGTCCCGCCGTCCCGACTCGATAAAGAAGCAGGTCAGGATCGGGTTTTGCCCGGTCCTGACTCGCGTTGAGGGTGTCCTGAACGGCCCGCAGAGCACAAAAAGACCACAGTCGTCGCGGCCAATGCCGGTCCATGGACGGGATTCGCGGGGCGCACCGGTCACGGGAGTGCACGGAGCCCGATCTGGCTAGGACCCAGGCCGAGAACGACTGCACCCCCGACGAAACCATCAGCGAGCACCATCCCGCAGCTTCCAGAAGCCTTCAGCTGTTAGCAGCGCAACGACACCAAGAACGCTGATGGCTGCGAACATCGGCCACGGAGGCGCTAGTCGAACGCCATCGTGGAGACGCGGACCGGCCGGCGCCACAAGCTGAAGGCGCTGCCCAGGTAGGTGGCGGCGCCAGCGATGAGCGGGACGGCGATGAGCAGGAGGGCCACGATCCGCCAGGGGAAGACGAGCGGGAGGGCGGTGGTGTCGGCTTGGGTGAAGACGACTATGGGCAGGAAGCCGACCGGGATCGCCAGGAGCGCGCCGAGGCCGGTGAGGAGGACTGCGCTGCGTCCGCTGGTACGCCGCAGGAGGGAGGGGGCGGCGCCCACGACGGCGAGCACGTCTCGTTCGTCCCTGGTCTCGGCGGCGGCGAGGGCGAGGCTCACGGCCACCACGAACAGGGTGAAGAGGAGGGCTGCGGCGGCGAGGACACCGTCGAGGAGTAGCGCATCGGGGCGCTGGTTGGGCTGGTAGTAGACGTTCACGTTGGTGTAGGCCGTACCCGGTTCTGCCGATCCCACGCCGTCGTCGATGATCTCGTTGACGTCGTCGCGTTGCTCTCCGGTGAGTGGTTCGGGCGTACGGAGCACCACGTCGCCGGGGCCGGTGAGGAAGCCGTAGCGCTCGGCGACCGCCGGGGTGAGGAGCAGCTCGGGGAGGCCGGCGAGCGATTCGTGTTCGCGGTCGACGACAACGACCGGGATGCTGATCGCCGCCGGGGCGTCCGGTGAGGGGGTGATGTCCGTACCGCCTCCTTCTATGACCGCTGCTGGGGCGCTGCCCTCCGGGACGAGCGTGGCGCGGGCGGGTCCCTCGCCGAGGCCGAGCCACACGGCGCCCACTTCGCCGAGAGACTGGCGGGCCCGCCGGTCGAGCCGGTAGGCGTCGATGGCGGAATCATCGGCGATGACCGCAGCGGAGCCGGCGCCACCCATGAAGGGCCGGTCGCCGTCGAACAGGCGGTCCGAGCGGCTGGACATTGAGCCCTCTAGGACCGGGCCGAAGTCGAGGCCCGCGGGAGGGGACGCGGCCCTGAGCCGCAACGTGTGCGCTTCCGGCAGCGCCTGCTGCAGCCGGGCCACGCCCCCCTCGTCGGCGGCGACCACTCGAGGCGCATGCTTGTCGGCCGACGTGACCCGCGGGAGCGGGCTCATGGGGTCGAGGCCCATCGAGCGCGACTGGATGTGCACCTCGTTGGCGGACAGGTATTTCGGCTCGCGCCGGTCCTCGAGGTCGGCGCCGAGCATGAGCGACGAGGCGCAGATGACCAATGCGCCGGTGGCACAGACAGCGGACACGACACCGCCGGTGCGGGTGCGCTGGCGGGCGAGGCCGCGCGCGGCCAGGCGCCACGGGCCGGAGAGACGGGCGGCGACCGGCTCGAGGACGCTCACGTAACCGGGGGCCATGGCGCAGGCGCCGAGCAGGACACCCATCCCGCCGGTGATGGCCACGAGGACCCAGACCTTGCTGTCCTGGCCGGCGCCGGTGGTGGCGAAGGTGGCCAGGCCGAGGAGCGCCAGCCCACCGGCGAGGGCGAAACCGCCGGAGGCGGTCATCCAACGGGGGACCCGGCCCGGCGGGCGCCGCCCGGCGAGGGCGGCGAGCACCGGGATCCGGCTGGCGGTGCGGGCCGGGATCATCGCAGCCACGGTGGCGGCGACGACGCCGAGGAGGACGACGGGCACGAAGTCGGGCCAGCTCATGTCCCATCCCCCGGCCTCGTGGCTGAAGAGCGCGAAGCGGTGGGGAGCGAGGGCCGCGAGGCCGGCGGCGGCGAGGGCGAGACCGGCGACGCTGCCGACGATCCCGGTCCATGTCCCTTGCAGGAACAGCACGCGCCGCAGGACGGCGGGCTCGGCACCGTTGGCGGAGAGCTGCCCGAGGGTGGCCAGCTGGCGGCGGGCGCCGGAGGCGAAGGCCGAGGCGATCACGATGCCGACCACGGTGAAGATGGCGGCGCCCAGCACCCAGCTCCACGCGACGGCCTCGTCGGCCTCGTCGTCGTTCGCGCCGCGGTAGGAGGAAACCTCGAGGCGGGGCGAGAGCGAGAAGAGGGCGCCGCCGCCGGCCTCGGCTATCCATGCGACTCGTTGGGCCGCCGTCATCCCGTCAGGCAGGTCCACGAGACGGACGGGCTCACCCTGGTCTCCCGATGACTGTTTCGTAGGAAGCGGGGTGCCGGCGCCGACCACCAACAGGCGCGCGTCTCTCCAGGCGCGCCGGTCGCCGACTCCGACGACGGTGAGCGTGGCGACCATCGGACGCTGCAGCTCGAGGGTGTCGCCCACGGACACGCCGAGCTTCCCGGCGATGTCGGAAGTGAGGAAGGCCTCTCCGGCCTTGGCCGGCACGCGCCCGCGGTGCACGATCACCACGTCGTCGAGCATCGGGTCGGTGAGCGGCTCGTCGCTGATCGAGCCCGTCGCCCGCCCGCCGTCGGTGGTGCGCATCCGCTGCTCCCAGAACTCTTGGAAGGCGATGGTCCGGCTCCCCGCCGGAAGGGTCACCTCGCCGCCGCGGATCAGAGCATCGCTGTCACCCCGTCCCAGCTGCCACTGCTCCTGGTTGGAGAGGCGGTCGGTGCGGACGAAGACCGTGGCCATGGCCGTCGCCGCCACCGGCCCGGCGACGAGGACAGCCACGAGCAGCGTCCGCCACGGCCGGCGCACAACCTCACG
>CAZCVW010000265.1:0-5079 GCA_964502185.1 uncultured Burkholderiales bacterium | reverse complement strand
CGAGTTGAACGGGGACGCGATCCTGCAATGCGGCCCCCTGGGCCGGGCTGTCGAGGCCGGCGGCTGCCCGGGGGGCGTCTTCGGGGACGTAGACCGCGCCCTCTTCCTCGGCGGGGGCGGGGGCCACGACGGCGGCGTCGCTCCGCAACTGGTCGACCGGGACGTTCGACAGGGCGGAGACGGGCGGAGCGAGCGGGTTGGGGTTCGGTCGCGCCGCCGGAGGCGAAGTGGCCGGGGTCGGCGGGGCGGCCGGGGCCAGCCGAGGGGCACTGGTAGGTGTCACGCGGGGCGGCCCGGTGGCCCGGGAGACGGGGGCGTCGAGGGTCGTCGACGTGGTGGGAGCGTCCACGGCGGCGGCCGACGTCCGTTCCGGGCCACCCGAGGAGGTGGAGGACGGGGCGGTCGACGCGGTGGTCGTGGTGGTGGACGGGGCCGCCGTGGTGGTGGTCGCCGTCGGGGCCTTGGCGGCGCTCGTCGTCGTCGTTGTCGGGTCGTCGTCCGGCGCCGAGGTGGTCGTGGTCGAGCTCGGCTTGGACTTCTTCTCAGTGGTGGTCGTACTGGCCTTCTTGGGCGAGGAGTCGTCCGACTTGGCCGCGGCCCCTCCGGGGATGATCACGGCGGCGGCGACCAGCAGCGCGCCGGCCATGGCCAAGATCCGCCCAGACATTCGCTGCCGGTCCACGCTGAAGCCTCCTCCGCCCGAGTGCGGCTTCTCTCGTAAGGAACAACTGCCGCAAAAGGTATCACCGGCATCAGTTGTCGCACCAGGGAGAAAATGGCGCAGCTCAGAATCGGGTGGCCTCCAATGCCAGGGTCACCATCCGCCCCCGAATGGGCACCGGTCGGATGTCGCCAAACCCTGCTCCGGCCAGCCAATGGCGGTACTGCGACTCGGTGTGGGCGTCCCCGCCGGCGGTGTTGACGATCATCGCCACGGAGAAGGCGACGGCCAGGGGCGGCTGGCGGCGCTCCTCGTCCGGGACGATCTCGAGGATGACCACCCGCCCCCCGACCGGCAGGGCGGCCGCCACCCGGCCGAGGATCTCCCGGGCCCGCTCGGGTGAGAAGTCGTGGAGGAGGTTGGCGATGACGGCGGCGTCGCAACCGGCCGGGAGCGGGTCGGAGAAGAGGTTGGCGGCGTGCGTCGTGAGCCGGCCGGCCAGCCCGGCCCGCTCGATGTGCTCGGCGGCCCGGGCCGCCACCGGTTGCTGGTCGACGACGACGGCCTGAAGGTCCGGGAACGCGCGGGCCAGAGCGATGGACAAGGCCCCGGATCCTCCGCCGACGTCCATGATCCGATTGACACCGGTCAGGTCGACGGCGGCGGAGAGCCGTTCGCCCATGGCCAGCGAGTGGCCGTGGAGGAAGTCGTGGAAGAAATCGGCCGGGAAGGCGTGGTAGCCCTCCTCGTCGGCGGGCACCTGCTGGGAGTCGGACCGCAGCGCGTCCTCCAGGCGCCCCCACGCCCCCCAGCACCACCGCTCGTCGAGGACGTAGTTGCGCAACGAGTACTCGGAGCCCGAGTGGAGGAAGCGGGACGCCTTCTCGGAGTTGGCGTAGCGCCCATCCGCCTTGGTGAGCAGCCCGACGGAGACGCAGGTGTCGAGCAGGGCGCGGGCCGGGCGGGCGGGGAGGGCCAGTTCGGCCTGCGCCTCCTCCAGGCTCAGCGCGCGGGCCTCCAGCGTCTCGAAGACGCCGAGCTCGACCGCGGCCATGACGGTGCGGGCGATCCAGCCGCCGAGGAAAAGTTCGAGGACGTCGTCCGGGTCGGATTCAGTCATCAAACCGGCGCGCGATAGCCGCCCGCGCTATCCGCGGCTATCGCGCGCCGGTTGCTCACGACGGCTCGACCGGGTCCACGTCGATCAGGACCTGGCCCCGGCTGACCTGCTCGCCGGGGGCGCAGCGGACGGCGGTGACGACCCCGTCGGCGGTGGCCTTGATCTCCAGCTCCATCTTCATGGCCTCCACCACGACGAGCGGCTGGCCGCGGGTGACGGTGTCGCCCGCCGCCACGTTCACGGCGATCACCGTGCCGGGCATGGGGGCGCCCATGTGGGCCGGGCCGGACTCGGCGTCGACGAGGCGTTCCCGGGGGCCGAGGGTGACCTCGTAGGGCAGTCCCCGCCACCAGACGTGCCAGCCGCCGCCGTCGCCGGGGGCGGCGGCGGCCGGTTCGCCGTTGACAGTCCAGGCGTGGTTGGTATGGGCGCAGTCGCCGGTGTGCTCCAAGGTGTGGCTGCCCACCTTGTAGGGGCCGGTATCTTCGACCTCGACCATGTGCTCGGTGTGGCCTTCGTGGAGGAGGACCCGCACCGGGCCCGCCCCGCCGAGGCGCCAGGGGCCGGCCTTCGCCCAAGGGTCCTTCTCCCAGGAGTCGCGGCCTGTCGCCGTCCCGAGGATGCGGTCGGCTTCGGCCGTCGCGGCCAGGGCCAGGGCGGCCTCGGGGGCGTCGCCAGCGCCGGACGTCCAGCCCTGATAAGCGGACTCCAGCCAGGTGGTGGTGACGTCGCCGGAGGTGACGACCGGGTCGGCGGATACGGTGCGCAGGAAGGCGAGGTTGGTGCGCAGGCCGAGCACCTCGGTCCTTCCCAGGGCGTCGGAGAGGGCGGCGAAGGCGCCGGCGCGGTCGGGACCGTGCACGATCAGCTTGGCCAGCATCGGGTCGTAGTGGGTGGAGACGACCGAGCCCTCCTCCACGCCGGAATCGATGCGGGCCCCTTCGGGCCAGCGAAGGTGGACGAGCTGGCCCGACTGGGGGATGAAGCCCTCGTCGGGGTCTTCGGCGTAGAGGCGGACCTCGATGGCGTGGCCGGTGCGGGTCACGTCGTCCTGGGTGATCGGCAGGGCTTCACCCATGGCCACCCGGAGTTGGAGTTCGACCAGGTCGAGGCCGGTGACTGCTTCCGTGACCGGGTGTTCCACCTGGAGGCGGGCGTTCATCTCAATGAACCCGAACGTGACCGGCTCTCCGGGCTGGGCCCGGTCGACCAGGAACTCGCAGGTGCCGGCGTTGCGGTAGCCGACGTGGCGGGCGAGGGCCACGGCCGAGCCGCACAGAGCCCGGCGCAGTTCGTCGTCGACGGCCGGGGAGGGGCTCTCCTCCAGGATCTTCTGGTGCCGGCGCTGGAGCGAGCAGTCCCGTTCGCCGAGGTGGATCACGTTGCCGTGACCGTCGGCGATGAGCTGGACCTCGACGTGGCGGGGGGCGGCCAGGTAGCGCTCGAGCAGCAGGGTGGCGTTCCCGAAGGCGCTTTTGGCCACCCGCCGGGCCGATTCCAGCGCCGGGTGGAGATCCTCGGGCCGGTGCACGACGGCCATGCCCTTGCCGCCACCGCCGCCGGCCGGTTTCACGATGAGGGGGTAGCCGACCTCCTTGGCCGCCTGCTCGAGGGAGTCGTCGTCCTGACCTGTCTCTCCGGAAAGGCCAGTGCCCCCGTACCCGGGCAGCACCGGCACACCCGCCGCCTCGGCGATCCGCTTGGCCTCGTCCTTGCGGCCCATGGCCGCGAGCACGTCGGGTGGGGGACCGACGAAGGCGAGGCCGGCGTCTTCCACGGCACGGCCGAAGGCGGCGTCCTCGGACAGGAAACCGAAGCCGGGGTGGATCAGGTCGGCCCGGCCCACCGCCGCCGCGTCCAGGATCCGCTCCGCCCGCAGGTACGACTGGGCGGCGGGGGCAGGCCCGATGGGGATGGCGAGGTCGGCCATCCGCACGAAGGGCGCGCCGGCGTCGGCCTCGGAGAAAACGGCCACCGTCCGCAGGCCCATGCGCTTGGCGGTACGGAAGACCCGTACGGCGATCTCGCCGCGGTTCGCTACCAGCAGGGTGGTCATCGAAGCGATCCTTACATCCGGAAGACGCCGTAGCCGGGGTCTTCGATGGGTGCGTTGTAAGCGGCCGAGAGGCCCAGAGCGAGGGCTTGGCGGGTGTCGAGCGGGTCGATCACGCCGTCGTCCCAGAGGCGGGCCGTCGTGTAGTAGGGATGGCCCTGGGCGTCGTACTGCTCCCGGATCGGGTTCTTGAACGCCTCTTCCTCTACTGGGGAGGCGAAGCCGCCCGCCTTGACCGTGGCCAGCACGCTGGCGGCCTGCTCGCCGCCCATGACCGACAGGCGGGCGTTGGGCCACATCCACATGAGCCGGGGCGAGTAGGCCCGTCCGCACATGGCGTAGTTGCCGGCCCCGAAGCTGCCGCCGATCACGACGGTGAACTTGGGGACCACCGAGCAGGACACGGCCGTGACCATTTTGGCGCCGTCCTTGGCGATGCCGCCCGCCTCGACGTCGGCGCCGACCATGAACCCGCTGATGTTCTGCAGGAACACCAGCGGGACCTTGCGCTGGTTGCACAGCTCGATGAAGTGGGCGCCCTTGAGGGCCGAATCGGAGAACAGGATCCCGTTGTTGGCCACGACGCCGACGGGGAAGCCCTCGATGTGGGCGAAGCCGGTCACCAGCGTCGTCCCGTAGAGCGCTTTGAACTCGTGGAAGCGCGACCCGTCGACCAGCCGGGCGATGACCTCCCGCACGTCATAGGGCGTGCGGGTGTCGGAGGGGACGATCTCGTAGAGCTCGGCGGGGTCGTACTTGGGCGGTTCCGGCTCGGCCATACCGGCCGGGAAGGTTTTCCGGTCGCGGTTGAGCGTGCCGACGATGTCCTTCACGATCTCCAGCGCGTGGGTGTCGTCGAGGGCGTAGTGGTCGACGACGCCGGAGGTGCGGGCGTGGAGGTCGGCGCCGCCGAGCTCCTCCTCGGAGACGTCGACGCCGATGGCCGCCTTCACGAGCGGCGGGCCCCCGAGGTAGATGGTGCCCTGGCGCCGGACGATGACCGTCTCGTCGGACATGGCCGGCATGTACGCCCCGCCGGCCGTGCTCATGCCCATCACGCAGGCGATCTGGGGAATGCCGAGGCCGGACAGGGTGGCCTGGTTGTAGAAGATGCGACCGAAGTGCTCCCGGTCGGGGAACACCCCGTCCCACAACGGGAGGAACGCGCCGCCCGAATCGACCAGGTAGATGCACGGGAGGTGGTGCTCCCGGTCCACTTCCTGCGCGAGAATGTGCAGCTTCACC
>CAZCVW010000264.1:0-5089 GCA_964502185.1 uncultured Burkholderiales bacterium | reverse complement strand
GAAGCTCAACTCACCCATCGTCGCCATCGCGGCCACCGCCACCGGCGACGGGTACTGGCTCTACGCCGCCGACGGCGGGGTCTTCGCCTTCGGTGACGCCGCCTTCGCCGGCAGCGCCGGCGCCACGAAGCTCAACAAGCCGGTGGTGGGCGCCAGCGCCGACCCAGGCTAGGCCAGCGCCTGGCGCACGTTCTCGACGTCGCGGTGGATCGCCTCGACGAGGGCGTCGGCCGAGTCGAAGCGCTCTTCGGCCCGGATCCGGGCGACGAAGCGGACGGCCGCCTCCTGGCCGTAGAGGTCCCCCTCGAAGTCGAGAAGGTGGGCCTCGAGCAGGAGCGCCGCGCCACCCTCGTAGAACGTCGGGCGGTGGCCGAGAGAGATGGCCGTGGGTCGCTCGACCCCGTCCGGGCCCCGGAACGTCCCGGCGTAGATCCCTGTGGCCGGCAGCGCCACCTCTTCCGGTACCGCCACATTGGCGGTGGGGAAACCGAGGAGCCGGCCCCGCCGGTCGCCCTCGATCACCGTGCCCCGGACCTCGTGGTGGCGCCCGAGGAGTTCGGCGGCCCGTTCCACGTCCCCCTCGGCCAGCAGGCGGCGGACGAGCGTGGACGAATAGACGACGTCCTCCTCGGCCACCAACGCGAGGCCCTCGACGTCGAAGCCGAATTCCGCGCCCAGCCGGGACAGCAGCGCCACGTTGCCTCGGCGCTGGTTGCCGAAGTGGAAGTCGGCGCCGACCACGACGAGGCGGGTCCGGAGGCAGTCCACCAGGATCTCGGTGACGAAATCCTCGGCCGACTCTTCCCGCCGTTCCTCGTCGAAGTGGAGGACGAGGGCCACGTCGACCAGGCCGGTCGCCTCCAGCAGCTCCAGCTGCTGCGGCAACGACGTGAGCAGGCGGGGGGCCGACTCGGGCCGCACCACCTGGGCGGGGTGACGGTCGAAAGTCACCAGCGCCGTGCGCAGCCCCCGCTCCGACGCCCGCTCCCGCACCAGGCGCAGCAGCGCCTGGTGGCCGAGGTGGACACCGTCGAAGGCACCGATCGTGACGGCACAACCTTCGGGTGGGGCCGGGCAGGCGTCGGTGGACCGGACAACGAGCACGTCAGGCTCCCGACATCACGACGAGCGGACGGGCGGCGGCGCGGCTCCGGTCGTACAGGGCGAGGAGGTCACCTTCGGGGCCGACCACGGCCAGAGGACCTTCGCCGGGCCGCAGCAGAGCGGTCGGGAACACGGCGCCGTGGCGCACGCCGCGGGCCATCTCGTCGTCGACGTCGATCCGGTCCAGGTGGCGGACCGCCTCCACCGGCGGCAGGAGCGACGCCTGCGGGGCCGCCTCGACGGCCTCGATGGTGTGCGCCTCGTCCAGCGCGAAGGGCCCGACGGCCAAGCGGCGCAACGACGCCAGATGGGCACAGCCCCCGAGGCTGCGCCCGAGGTCGTCGGCCAGGCTGCGGATGTAGGTGCCGCTGCCACACTCGACGCTGAGGGTGGCCCGGGGGAATTCGCCGCCGGTGAAGTCCTCCACGGCGATCCGGTCGATGCGGACGGTGCGGGGCGCACGCTCGATCTCCTCACCCTGGCGGGCCAGCTCGTGGAGGCGCTTCCCACCGACCTTGATGGCCGAGACCATCGGGGGGATCTGCTGAATCTCGCCGATGAACGCCTTGACGGCGGCCTCGACGTCGTTCCGGGTCACGTCGGGCATGGCGGCCTGTCGCCGGATCTCCCCGTCGGCGTCGAGGGTGTCGGTGGCGATGCCGAAGATCACGTCGCCCCGGTAGACCTTGCCCGTCTCGGTGAGGAAGCGCAGGAGCCGGGTCACGCGCCCGATGCCGACGAGGAGCACTCCGGTCGCCCCCGGGTCGAGCGTGCCGGCGTGCCCGACGCGCTTGAGCCCGAAGACGCGCCGCAGCTTCCCCACGACGTCATGGGACGTCCAGCCCGAGGGCTTGTCGACGACGACCAACCCGTCCAACTAGAGGTCCGCCAGGATCCGGTCGACCACGGCCGAGATCGGCCCCTCGGCCGTGAACCCGGCGGCGAAACGGTGTCCCCCGCCCCCTTGACGGGACGCGACGGCCGAGACGTCGACGGCCCCGAGCGAGCGGAGGCTGACCCGGATCGACCCGTCGGGTGCTTCCTTCAACACGCAGGAGATCTCGGCTTCCCGGGCCTGGCGCAGGAAGTCGATGAGACCCTCGGTCTCCTCGATGATCACGCCGTACTGAGCGAGATCGGACTGGGTCACCCCGGCCCAGATGAAGTTCTTGTCGTTCACGAGTTCCGCCCGCCCGAGGACGTCGCCCACCAGGCGGAGGTAGGCGAGGCGGTGCTCCTCGAACAGCGTCCGGTTGAGGCGGGCGATCGGCACGTCGAAGTCGACGAGCCGGCGGGCGAGTTCGAAGGCCTCCACCCCGGTGCTCTCGTACTGGAAGCGGCCGGTGTCGCAGACCAGGCCGGCGTAGAGGCACACCGCCGCCGCCCGGTTCAGCGGCAGGTTGAGCCGCTCGACGAGCCGGGCCACCACCACCGCGCTGGCGGCGGCGCTCGGGTCGTTCAGGTGGATCGAACCGAAGCCGGTGTTGGAGATGTGATGGTCGATGACCACCAGTTCTTTGGCGGCCCGGGCGGACTCGGCCAGGTCGCCGAGGCGCTCCGCCGAGCCGCAGTCGAGCGTGACCATGACTTCGGGCTCTTGGGGGAAGTCGGCCGGATCGCCGAGCAGGTCGAGGCCGGGCAGCTCGCGGTAGTGCGGACCGACGACCTGCGGACCGGCAAAGGCGGCGACCGACCGGCGCCCGGAGAGGCGCAGCACGTGGTGGAGGGCGAGCATCGAGCCGAGGGCGTCACCGTCGGGCACGACGTGGCAGGCGAGCGCCACCACCTCCGCGTTGGCGATGACCTCGGCGGCCCGCTCCAGTTCGTCGGCGAATGCCCTCATTGGGTCTCCTCGCCGGCCCCGGTTTCGCCGGCGTGCAGCTCCCGGATGATCTGCTCGATCCGCTGCCCGGTCGCCACCGCCGGATCCTCCCGGAAGTCCAGGTCCGGCACGTACTTGAGGCGGGCCTGCCGGCCCAGAACGGCTTTGAGGTGCGGGGAGGCGGCGCGGAGGCCGTCAGCGGTGTGCTCCTGAGCCTGCCCAAGCCCCAGGACCGAATAGTAGACGGTGGCATGGCGGAGGTCGGCGGCCACGTCGACGCCGGTCAGGGTCACAAATCCGAGCCGCGGATCGGACAGACGCTCGAGCTCGTCGGCCAGGACTTCCCGGACGAGTTCGTTGACCCGGGCGAGGCGGGGATAGCGGCGATCGGGCATCAGGATCACTCCGCTGGCTCTAGGTAGGCGGTCTCGGTGTCGAGGACCTCGACGTCGGCGGACGACCGGACGAAGCGCTCCACCGTGGCGAGCACCTCTTCCAGGTGATGGCTGCTCTCGGCCACGACCGCGACGGCGATGGCCGCCCGCTGCCACAGGTCCTGGTAGTCGACTTCGGCGACCGAGACGTGGAAGCGGTGGCGAAGGGTATCGACAATGGGCCGGATGGCGGCGCGCTTGGCCTTGAGGGACCGGCTCTCGGCTACGTGCAGGTCAAAGCGCAGGGCGGCAGCGTGCACGTTGCCATTGTCGCGGTCCCGCTCGTCCACAACGAACCGATCCGGCCCCGGACGGCCATCGCTCCGTCGCTGAAGCGGATTCACGAACCGATTCCGCCGTCACCCCGGAGTTCGGTGTGGAGCCGCAGGAACCGGAGCATGCGAGGGTCCGCCGGCCCGACCAGGTGATCGAGCCAGCGCACGATCTCGGCGCCGTCGAGCGCGGGGACAAATGCCAGCATCTGCTCGATGTCGAGCCAGTCCTTCGGCCGGTCGAAGACGGCCTTGGCGGTGAGCAAATGCTCGGGGGCGAGGATCGGGATCGTGACGTCCCCGAACGGGACCAGCCGCGCCCATCGCCGCATGGCCTCGTGCACCGGGTCGTAGGCGAAAAAGAGGTCGAGCGGTGTCCGGTCCCACCGGAGCCGCACCTGCCCGTCCCGCACGACCTGCTCGACATCCGGCCCCGGCTGTACCCCGAGAGGCGCCAGGATCTCCACGACGTCCGGGTAACGACCCGGGCGCACGAAGACATTGAGGTCGATGTCGGCCGTCGCTCGTGGCTCGGCGTAGTAGGCGAGGGCCAGGGCACCTCCGAAGGCATGCGGGAGGCCGGCGCCGTCGAAGGCTCCGTGGACGGCGACGATTTTCTCCGGAAGGCTCGGCGGACTCACACCTGCGTCTCGGTGCGCCCGACCAGACGGGGGAATCGGAGCCGGTCGCGCCGCGTCGGCGGCAGGCGGTCAGCCAGGTGGAGCAGGTCGAGGAGGACCTGCCCTCGTTCCGTCAGGTTCGCGGTTGCCCACTCGGCGGTTGCGGACGCCTCCAGTTCGGGGAGCGGCCCGGAACGCGTCAGCCCGTCGACCACCAGGCGCCGGAGGGCCGGGCTGGGCGAACGCCCCGACGCCAGTTCGAAAAGCAGAGCTCGGGCGGCCTGGTCGGCGCTCGACTCCCCGATCGGCGCCCCCGCTCGCGTCGCCGCGGCGCGCACTTGGGCCGTATCGAAGGGCCTCGCCGCCGCTTGGCGGGCGCGCTCGAGCACCTCGTCGGTGAGGGCCCGGAAGCTGGCCAACGTGCGCGCCCGGGGCCCGGCGGTGGTCACCGTCGATTCCCGGATCTCGAACACCCCGCCCCGCCGGGCCACCACGAACGCCATAGTGGGTAGATTACCCACTATGACGCAGGGGCGCTGAACGCGGAACGAGCGAAGCTTACGTCCGGGGGATCTCCTTGATGGTGAAGGTCTCGATGAGGTCCCCGGGCTTCAGGTCCTGGAAGTTCTCGAGACCGATACCGCACTCGTAACCGGCCTGCACCTCGCGGGCGTCTTCCTTGAACCGCCTGAGCGAAGCGATCTCGCCCTTCCAGATGACGACCCCGTCACGCAGGAAGCGGACCTTGGAACCACGCGTGATCGTGCCGTTGCGCACGTAGCAGCCCGCCACCCGCCCGACCTTCGGCACGGAGAAGACCTCCCGCACCTCGGCGTC
>CAZCVW010000263.1:0-5091 GCA_964502185.1 uncultured Burkholderiales bacterium | reverse complement strand
AGATCTTCCTCAAGGTGGCCAAGCAGGGCTCGACGCTGGCGGGGATCATGGACGCCTTCGCCATCTCGGTGTCGCACGGCCTGCAGTACGGCGTGCCCCTCAAGGCTTTCGCCGACATGTTCATCAACATGCGCTTCGAGCCGGCCGGTATCACCGACGACCCGGAGATCCGCCTGGCCGCCAGCCTGGTGGACTACATCTTCCGGCGCCTGGCGGTGGAGTACCTCCCGCTCGACGAGCGGACGGAGCTCGGGATCCTCACGACCGGCGAGCGGACGCAGCCGACGCTGCCGGGCGTGGAAGAGGCGGCCACGGTGGCCGAGCCCTCGTCCGACCTGACGCCTCCGACGCTCGACCTGACCGACGGCGGGCGTTCCGCCGCCCGACCCGGTGCTCCGCCGACGGCTGGCCCGGCCGCCTCGCCCCCCGGGCCCTGGGCCGCCGCCATCCCCGAAGGCACCCGCCGCATCGACGCCCCCTACTGCTACAGCTGCGGTATGGAGATGCAGCGGGCGGGTAGTTGCTACGTCTGTTCCTCCTGCGGCGCCACCAGCGGCTGTTCGTAACCAACCGGAGGCAGTTCCGAGTTTCAACTCTGAGGTTGTTGTCACGACTGTCTCGGGACGTGCTAACGCTCCCCTGTCTCACGCGTGATACATTGAGCAGATGGCTGAAGCGAGCATCCGGGAGCTCCGGAACCACGGTGGTGACGTCATCGACCGCGTCGTGGCCGGTGAGCGGATCACGGTCACCCGCGACGGGAAGCCGGTCGCGGAGCTCCGACCACTGCCCGGGTCACGGCTGTCGGCCGCCGCGCTGATCGAACGGTTCAAGCGGCTGCCGCCAGTCAACCCGGACCGGTTCCGCGCCGACGTCGACGCCGCCATCGACCAGTCGCTGTGAGCCCGGTCGTCGGGGTGCTCGACACGAGCACCGTCATCCTTCTCGACCGACTCGAAGCCCGGCTCCTGCCCGACGAGCCGATCATCACCGCCGTCACCCTCGCGGAACTGTCCGTCGGTCCACTCGTGGCCGACGACGACACGGAACGAGCGGCCCGTCAGGCACGCCTCCAGGAGGTCGAGGCGGTGTTCGAGCCGCTGCCCTTCGACGCCGCTGCCGCGAGGGCGTACGGACGTGTCGCGGCGTCACTCCGCCGGTCCGGCCGGAAGCCCACGGCGCGGGTGTTCGACGCTCTCATTGCCGCCACCGCCGTCGCGAACGACCTCCCCGTCTACACCTGCAACGCCAAGGACTTCGAGGGGATCGACGACCTCACCGTCGTCCCCATCGCCCACCCCGACGTTGCGCGCTGACAACAACCTGCTGAAAGGTACCGCCCCTAAACGCTGAGCCGGTCCAGCTCCTTGGCGATGCGGGCGTCGCTCACGGGATGGGGCGTACCCAGCGCCTGGGCGAACAGGCTGACCCGGAGTTCCTCGATCATCCACCGGATGCGTTCCAGTTCGGCCCCCCGGCTCCGGGGCAGCGTGTCGAGCAGATCGTGGAGCCGGTCTTCCAGCCGCTGCACACGGCGCATGAGTTCGGCGTCGCGCTGGGGACTGTCCGTCAGCTTGTCGAGGCGCCGCTCCATGGCCTGCAGGTAGCGGAGGATGTCCGTCAGGCGCCGGGGGTCGACGTCGCCGACGAAGCCCCGGCGCACGAGCCCGGCCAGCTGGGCCCGCAGGTCGGCCACCGCCGGGCGGAGCGACGGCGCCGACGTGCGCTCCAGACACCCCTCGACCGCGCTGGCCACGGCCAGGATCCCCCCGACCATCGTGACGATGTAGACGACGCTGTCGACGAGCCGGCCCCGGACCGCCTCCTCCAGGGCGACGAAACCGGCCTCGTCCCACGGCGTGGCGCCGTGGTCGGCCATCAGCTGATCGACGGCCGCGCCCGAGCAGTCGTCCAGCAGTTCGGTCAAAGAGGAGTACGGCGAACGGGAGATGACGAGCTTCGTGTCGTTCGTCAGCAGCCGGAGCGCCCCCTTGGTCGGGGAGCCGGTCGTGAGGAGCAACAGGCGGCCGATGCCCGCCCACATCGCCTCGTCCCGCTCGGCCTGGGTGGCGAAGACCCGGACGCCCACGGTGTCGCCCTCGTCGACGAGGCCCGGGTAGGCGGGCACGTCGTGCCCGCCCCAGCGGATCTCCACGGTGCGGGGCACGCCCCCGCTGGGCCACGTCCGCAGTCCGGTCTGCTCGTAGGCCCGGCCGCCCTCGGCGATGGCGGCCCGGATCCGGCCGCGGAGTTGGCGGCGCAGCTCGGCGAGGTCTTTGCCCACCGCCACCGCGAGGCCGCGCTCGTCGACGACGGAGAAGGTGATCTTGAGGTGGTCGGGCACGCGACTGAGGTCCCAGCTCCCGGGAGGGATCGGGTCACCCGTGCTGCGGGTCAGGTACCGGGCCAGCGCGTCGGGCAAGGGACGGCTGCTCGAGACCGTGGCCTCGGGGGAGGTGTCGCGGAGGAAGGCCCGGGCGTAGTCGCCGGCCGGCACGAAGTTGCGCCGCACCGCTTTGGGGAGCGAGCGGATGAGGGCGGTGACGACCTCTTCCCGGAGGCCGGGGACCTGCCACTGGAAGGGAGTGCCGTCGACGAGCGGGAGGACGGGCACCGGGATGGCCACGGTCACGCCGTCGCTCTCCGACCCCGGTTCGAACTCGTAGGCCAGGGGGAGTTCGAGGTCTCCCTGGCGCCAGGCGTCCGGGTAGGCGGCCGCGCTCACCCCGTCGGCTCCGGCCCGCATCAGCAGCTCGGCGGTGAAGTTCAGCCGTTCCGGATCGACGGCCCGCTCGGCCTTCCACCAACGGTCGAAATGCCGGCCCGACGTGACGTCGGCCGGAATCCGCCCCTCGTAGAAGTCGAAGAGCACCTCTTCGTCCACCAGCAGATCGTTGCGGCGGGCCCGGGCGCCGAGGCGTCGGATCTCGTCCACCAGCTCCTGGTTGTGCGTCAGGAAGGCGTGGTGGGCGCGCCAGTCGCCCTCGACGAGCGCGTGGCCGATGAACAGCTCCCGGGCGCCGTGCGGGTCGACCCGCCCGTAGTTGACCCGCCGGCCGGTGATGATCGGCAGCTCGTAGAGCGTCACCCGCTCGTCGGCCATGGCCGCGGCCCGCTCGGCGTCCCAGCGGGGCTCGCTGTAGCTGCGCTTGACGAGGTGGGCCCCGAGTCGCTCGGCCCACTCCGGCTGGATGCGGGCCACGCCGCGGGCCCACAGGCGGTTCGTCTCCACCAGTTCGGCGGCCATGACCCAGTGCGGCTGGGCCTTGGCCAGAGCCGATCCCGGCGTGATGGCGAAGCGGGCACCCCGCGCACCCTGGTAATCCTGTCTGGGTCCCGGGCGGAGGCCGATGTGGGACAGCAGGCCGGCCAGGAGCGACCGGTGGACGGCGTTGCGGTCGGCGGCCTGCGTGTTGATGCGAAAGCCGAGGGTGCGGACGACCTGGGCGAGCTGGCCGTAGATGTCCTGCCACTCGCGCACCCGCAGGTAGTTGAGGAACTCGGTCCGGCACAGCTTGCGGAACTGGTTGGAAGAACGGGCGGCCTTCTCCTCGGAGAGGTAGTCCCACAGCCGCAGGTAGGGAAGGAAGTCGGAGTCCGGCTCGGCGAACCGGGAGTGGCACTCGGCGGCGGCCGCCTGCTTCTCGGCGGGGCGCTCACGCGGGTCCTGGATGGAGAGGGCGGCGGCGATGACCATGACCTCGTGCAGGCAGCCGTTGCGCTCCGCTTCGAGCACCATGCGGCCGAGGCGGGGGTCGAGCGGGAACTGGGCCAGGCGGCGGCCGAGCGGGGTCAGCCGCCGATTGGGATCTGTGTCTTCGGCATGGTCGAGGGCGCCCAGCTCCTCGAGCAGGGCGATGCCGTCCTTGATGTTGCGGGCGTCGGGCGGGTCGAGGAACGGGAAGGCGGCGATGTCGCCCAGCCCGATGGCGGCCATCTGGAGGATGACGGAGGCGAGGTTGGTGCGCAGGATCTCGGGCTCGGTGAACTCCGGGCGGGAGGCGAAGTCCTCCTCCGAGTAGAGGCGGATGCACACTCCGGGAGCGAGGCGCCCGCAGCGGCCCGCCCGCTGGTTGGCGGAAGCCTGCGCCACCGGCTCGATCGGGAGGCGCTGCACCTTGGTCCGGCGGTTGTAGCGGGAGATGCGCGCCGTGCCCGGGTCGACGACGGAGAGGATCCCCGGGACGGTGAGCGACGTCTCGGCCACGTTGGTGGCCAGCACGATCCGCCGCCCGGGGTGGGGGGCGAAGACCCGGTGCTGCTCGGTGGCGGACAGCCGGGCGTAGAGGGGCAGGGTCTCGACCTGCGGCAGGGCGAGGGCGTTGAGCGCTTCGGCCGTGTCCCGGATCTCCCGCTCCCCGGAGAGGAACACGAGGATGTCGCCCGGTCCCTCGGCGCAGAGCTCGCCCACCGCCTCGCAGACGGCCTGCACCTGGTCCCGGGTTGTGTCGTCGGCGGCGCCCGGGTCGTCGTCTTCGACGAGGGGCCGGTACCGGATCTCGACGGGATAGGTCCGCCCGGAGACCTCCACCACCGGGGCGTCGGCGAAGTGGCGGGAGAAGCGCTCCGTGTCGATGGTGGCCGACGTCACGATGACCTTGAGGTCGGGCCGGCGGGGGAGGAGCTGCTTCAGGTAACCGAGGATGAAGTCGATGTTGAGGCTGCGCTCATGGGCCTCGTCCACGATGATCGTGTCGTACCTGCTCAGCTCACGGTCCCGCTGGATCTCGGCGAGGAGGATGCCGTCGGTCATGACCTTGACCAGCGTCGCCGGCCCCACCCGGTCGGTGAAGCGGACGGCGTAGCCGACGGTGCCGCCGACCTCGGTGCCGAGCTCCTCGGCGACCCGCTCGGAGACCGCCCGGGCGGCCAGGCGGCGCGGCTGCGTGTGCCCGATCAGGCCGTGGACGCCGCGACCCAGTTCGAGGCAGATCTTCGGGATCTGGGTGCTCTTCCCGGACCCGGTCTCCCCGGCGACGATCACCACCTGGTGGTCCCGGATGGCCGCCGCGATCACGTCCTTGCGCTCGCTGACCGGCAACCCGGCGGGGTAGCGGAGCTCCGGCCGGGCGGCTCGCCGCTCCGCCACCC
>CAZCVW010000262.1:0-5135 GCA_964502185.1 uncultured Burkholderiales bacterium | reverse complement strand
GGGTGGTGCTCGACGCCTTGGCCGGCGCCGAGGAATCGTTGGCCCGATGAGTCGCGTTTACTCGACGAGGCGGACCGGGTCACCCTCGATCGACGCCGTCCAGGTCGTTGTGTCGGTGGGGATGGTGTCGGCGCCGTAGTCGTATTGGATCTTGACCCAGCACTTGCTGGCGTCGTCGTCGTCGCACGAGTAGCCGGCCGGGATCGGCACGCGGACGCGTTCCCATCTCCCATTGAAGGCGCTCGAGGCGCTGATCACGCAGTCGGGCAGCGAGCCGGACTGGGGCCCCGTCGCTGTGCAGTTCCTGAGGGTGGCATCCGTCGACACGATGCGGAGTTGGCCGGCCGCGCTGGCGTCGCCGATGTCGAAGAACGACAGCACCAGGGCGCGACCGCCGGAGCCCGATGGCACCCGGACCAGGTGGAACGTGCTCGAAGCACTAGTGGCGTTGGCGTAGATGGCCATCGTCGAGGTGGCGAAGATGCGGACGTCGCTCCCATCGGGGACGCCGGCATCGTCGAGGAAGGCAGCGCGCAGAGCGAACCGGTTGTGCCCGGAGCCTTGTGTCGTGCGGACCTGCACGACGTAGTCGCCGGTCTCGGGGCTGGCCATCTCACACAGCGGGATCCACCGCCGGAAGACCCGCTGGATGGCGTCAACGCCGGTGGGCCCGGCGGTGAGGGCGGGACGGAGCGGGGTGTCGTAACCGGGGAACGTCGTGTCGCAGCCACTCACCGCTTCGCCGCTCGTCGGATCCCACGGCGTGTCGGTGGGAGCGCGAACGGTGAAGACCGTGGTGACCGGCGGGCCGCTGCCGAAGATCTCGTCGCCCGTGCAGTACGGCCCATCACCGCTGGCGTACCGAGTCGCGGGATCCGTGACGTAGGGGTTGGTGGCCGCCGTGGCGCCGGCCAGACGCGGCGTGCCAGGCGGCCGCGGCGAGTCGCAACGGTCGCCGACCCTGACGAAGGCGGGATCGAAGGCCTGCACCACCAGGCGCTTACCCTCCGGGACGGCCGTGACCCGCATCGAGTAGAAGTAGCCGTTGGGGCCGTACTCGTCGTTGACCGGGGGGGTGCAGCCGTCGTCCTCGGCCACGCAAGTGCTGGCGTGGTGGGCGTCACCGTTGCGCTTCGGCGAGGCGGGGCCGGCGATGTTGGTCCAGAACTGTGGCGTCGTGCTGCCAGTGGACCATTGCGTCTCGCCGGCGGCGAGCGGCTCGTTGCCGAAGGTGTTGTTGGGGCTGCCCATCGTGACCGGAGGTAGGTACTCGGCGACGGCCGTGCGGGAGATATGAGTGTCAGCCAGCCCAAGGACGCCAGCGAAGTAGTTCGGCACCGTCCTCTTGATCGTCACCCGCAGGCGTGACCCTGGCGGCGATTGCGCAACCTGGACCTCGTTTCCCTCGAATCCGTTCTGCCGAGCCACCTGCCGCGCGATCGAGAAAGCACGCCCGGGGTCTGTAGCCATGTACACGACACCGGCCATGGCGGCGGCGTCGGCGGCGTTCTGGTGCCGTTGCGCCCGCAAGTACCAGTTTCCCAGATCGACCGAGAGGCCGGCGAACCCCATCAGGACAGTGAGGAGGAGGGCGACGAGGATCGCGATGCCCCCGGTCTCCCCGCCCGGCCGCATCCGGGTCACGCGGTAGCCGCGCATCCTTGGTACTCCGGCAAGGGCTCGAAGCGCATGACCGTACGGTTCGACAGCGTGAGGTCACCGGGAAAGAGCCCGGTCAGGTACTCATGCTTCATTTGGAGGTAGATGCCGACGGAGTGGGCCGTTCGGGCACAGGCGTCGTGCTCAACGCCCGGCCAATCCGGCGAGGCAGAGGCCTCAAACCGCTTGTCGGTGTCGTCCCAAACGTACCGGTAACAGAAATCACTGCAACTGGAATTTGTACCGGAGACCGGAAGACCGTCGGGGCGCGCCTTATACACCAGCAGCGTCTCGATGTCGTCGGGATCGATGCCGGTGATGGCTCGGCTCATCGCCGCGCCCACGACGTCCTTGAAGTCCGTTGCCTTGGCGGATGCTGACGCTGTACGGGCACCGGCGCGGGTGGCCGACGCCAGCGTCAGGTTGTCCTTGAACGCCAGACCGAATTCGATGATGCCGAAGACGAGTAACAGGAGGATGGGAAGGATCAGCGCGAATTCGACGGCGACGGCGCCTCGGCTGGATCGGGCGCGTCTCACAGGTCCCGAACCATGGCCCGGTTGTATCGGGCTGCGGCCTCACCTCGGCGGGCCACGCCGAGCTTGGTCATGATCCGGGTCAGATGGTTCTTCACGGTCTTCTCCGACAAGAAGAGCGTCCGGGCGATCTCCTCGTTCGAGCGGCCATCGGCGACGAGCGACAGGACCTCGAGCTCGCGTGTCGACAACCGGGCCATGCCCTCATCACCGATGGGACGAACCCGGCGCAGCCGCTCGAGCACCCCGGCCGTGACCTCGGGGTCGAGCAGGCTCTGCCCGGCGGCAAGACGCCGGATGGCGTCAATCAGTTCAGCGGCGCTCACATCCTTGGTGAGGAACCCGCTCGCCCCGGCGCTCACCGCGGCCAGCACCACATCGTCATGCGCGTGCGAGGTGAACACGAGGACCTTGGTGGTGGGACAGGCGGCGTGAACCTCGCCGATGGCGGCCAGCCCGCTGCCGTCGGCCAAGCGCACGTCGAGGATGACCACGTCGGCCTCGCCCTTCCTGGTGAGATCGGCCAGCTGGGCCGACGAGTCGGTGGCGGCGATCAGCTCGATGTCCTCGACAGGACCGAGGGCGGCCTCGACCCCGAGCCGCATTATCTCCTGGGCGTCACCCAGCACTACTCGCACGGGCATACGCCGGGATGGTACGGACTCAGCCCCCGAACACACCGGTTTCGGAGATCCGGATCACCGCTGGTCCGAGGACGACGATGAAGATCGTCGGCAGGATGAACAGCACGAGGGGGAAGAGCACCTTGACCGGGATCTTCATGGCGTGCTCCTCGGCCGCCTGCCGCTGTCGTTCGCGCAGCTCGTTGGCATGGGTGCGCAGCACGCTCACGATGGGCAAGCCGTGCTTTTCGGCTTGGCGGGCCGCGTTCACGAATCGCCGTACTTCGTCCACTTCAGTCCGTTCGGCGACCGCCTCGAACGCCTCGGACCGGGCCATGCCCAGCTGGATGTCCTGGAGCATTCGGCGCAGTTCGTCGTTGAGGGGCCCGTGGCCCTGGCCGACAACCCGGCTGAGGGCTGACTCGAACCCGAGGCCGGCTTGCACAGCGATCGTGAGCTGGTCGAGCGTGTCGGGGAGCGCGTGCTTGATCGCGAGTTGCCGGGCATCAGCCCGGGTCGAGACCACGAACTCAGGGAGGTACCAGGCGCCGTACATGCCGACGCCCGCCATCAGAACGGTCAGAAGGCCCGGGCTGGCGGTGGCACGCGGCACGAGCAGGAGGGCGGCGCCGAGTAGGAAGCCGAGCTTGGCAAGTAGCACCTGTTCGATCGACACACGGGGTAGCAACCCGGAGCGGGTGAGCTTGCCCTCGAGCCGGTCGATCGCCCCCGCCGGGGTGAGCTTCCGGGCGGTGCGAAGGGCACCGCCGTAGGGCGTGGACGATGTGGCCGGGTTTCGACGGGCGGGCGTGTCAACCAGACCGCGCCGCAGGGCCGCGCCAGTTCTGTCGTCCGTCGGGCGCCGACCTGACACGACCAGAAGGGGCACTGCCCCAACGACGAACACGAGACCGAGGACAAGCTGGAACGACATCACGACTCCCGTCAGTAGACCGGCCGGCAGAGCCGGCGGAGCCAGAGGGCGCCCACCATCATGAGCACGCCGGCGAGCCCGAGCATCATGAAACCCAGGGTCCGGGTGAAGAGCAGCCCCATGTAGTCGGGGTTCACGATCATGGTGATCATTGCGAGCCCGAACGGGAGGGCGAGGAGGACGTAGGCCGAGATCCGACCCTCGGCGCTGAGCGTCTTGACCTGCCGATCGAGGTGGGCACGGGCCCGGATGGTGGCGGCCACATTGTCGAGCACGCCGGCGAGATCGCCCCCCACCTCGAGGTTGATGCCGATCGCCTGCACCACCCAATGAAAGTCATCGCTGTGCATCCGGTCGGCCATGTCGGCAAGCGCCTGGACAAGATCTCGCCCAAGGCGGACCTGGCTCAGGGCCCGGCGCAGCTCGTCGCCGACCGGCGATTCCGCCTCGTGGCTCGCCGTCTCGACGGCCTGGAGGAGGCCATGCCCGACCCGCAGGCTGCCCGAGAGGAGCTGCAACATCTCGGGGAGTACGGCCTGGAAGGCCGACCGTTGGGCGGCCCGCCGGCTGCGAAGGATGACGACGACCGCGGCGACCGCGAGGATCGGGAGAAGGACGGCGGCCGCCGGCCCCAGCAGCTGGAGGCCGAGCATGGAGAGCAGGAGCGCACCGGCGGAGACGGCGGCCACCACAGTTCCGGCGGGGACGTCGACCGACGCGTCGCGAAGCAGCGACTCCACGGCCTCGCGCCGCCCCGTGCGGTCAAGCACCGACGCGCCCGCGCTTCCCAGTCGCCCGGCCACTGCGTCGATCCCAGGCGTCGATCCCTCCGCGGCCTGCCGCAGCTGGGCGAGACGGTTGACAGGAGTAGCGGGGGAAACTGCCCGGACGGCGATGACGACCGCAGCGACAACCGCGCCGCCCCCGCCGACGATGAGAACCAATGGCGACATCAACGCCGACCCTTCGGCTTGTCCACGAAGACCTCGACGGGAATGCCGATGCCCTGATCCTGGAGCTTGTCGGTGAACCGGGGCCGGATGCCGGTTGGGCGCAACGTCCCCTGGAAACGTCCCCGGGCATCGACGCCGGCCGAGAAGTCGAAGAGGAAGACATCCTGAAGGCTGATCACGTCGCCCTCCCGGCCGGCGACCTCGGTGACGTGAGTGATGCGGCGGGTCCCGTCCCGGAGGCGGGCGATCTGGATGATGAGATCGATCGACGACGCCACCTGGTCGTGGATGGCCCTGGCGGGCAGATCGACGCCGCCCATGAGGACCATCGTCTCGAGGCGGCTCAACGCGTCGCGCGGCGTGTTGGAGTGGACCGTGCACAGTGAGCCGTCGTGGCCGGTATTCATGGCCTGCAACATGTCGAGGGCCT
>CAZCVW010000261.1:0-5160 GCA_964502185.1 uncultured Burkholderiales bacterium | reverse complement strand
CGTCGGCCGGGAACGTCCGGGTGTCGCCGGAGCCGGCCGGGGGCGGGGGCGGGGGCGGGGGCGGAGGGGGCGTCACCCCGCCCGTCTCGAGCACGAGCTGCGGGCGGTTGCTCCCGGCGTTGCGGGAGTTCATGTCGAGCCCGTCGGTCCCCGAGCCGGACAGGTTGAAGTTGAAGGTGCCGTTGCCCCGGACGATCGAGCTGACGTCGTAGCCGACCCAGGTCTTGGCCGACACCGCGGCCACGTCGGCGATCGCCGCACCCTTGGCCGGCCGGTTGGCCCAGGTGATGGAGTCTTCGCCCCACCCGCCGGGGGCCGTATGCACGGCGGGGCCGTCGTTGCTGCTGTCCTTGGCGTAGAGGCGCAGGACGGCCCGGGTGACCGGGCTGGTCGACCCGGTCACCGAGAACCGCAGGTAGGACTCCAGACGCGGGGAACCGTCGGCCATCAGCGTGCTCGAAGATCCGTAGTTGGAGTTCGGGCTGCCCTCGGCCACGCGGGCATCGGCCTCCGCGTCAACGGTCACGGTGGCCGCCGAGGCGGGACGGGCCCAGGCGGGTATGACCGCCGGTATGACCAGTGCAGCCGAAACGACGGCCAGCACGGCACTGAGGGCGCGCCAACACTGCGACGGGATTACCGCGGGGACCACCGCAACCTCCGAGATCCGGGGAACAACGCGACAAGCGGTCGAATCGACCACTCTCAGTGAAAGAACGCGGAACGGGACGAATGTGTTACGGCTCGGGGAAGAAGCACCCCGGCCTAAGCTGCGAACGCTCGAGAGACGAGGAGCCGCGACGCTGCCGGTGGAGCCACAGCTGACCTGGACACCAGACTCATGGCGGAACCGGCCGGCTGCGCAGCAGCCCGACTGGCCTGACGCGTCCGCGCTGGAGGCGGCCCTCGACCGGATCCGGCGCCAGCTGCCCCTGGTCTTCGCCGGCGAGGCGCGGGCCCTGCAGGCGGCGCTGGCCGAGGTCTCCGCCGGGCGGGCGGTGCTGCTCCAGGCCGGCGACTGCGCCGAGTCGTTCGAATTCTCGGCCAACTCCATCCGGGACAAGCTCCGGGTCATCCTCCAGATGGCCGTGGTGCTCACCTACGGCGCCGGCGTGCCGGTGGTCAAGGTCGGCCGGATCGCCGGGCAGTTCGCCAAGCCCCGCTCGTCGGCCACCGAGACGCGCGACGGGGTGGAACTGCCCTCGTTCCGGGGCCACATCGTCAACGCCCCCGACTTCTCGGCCGAAGCCCGGGAGGCGGACCCGTCCCGCCTGGTCGACGCCTACCACCAGTCGGCGTCGGCGCTCAACCTCCTGCGGGCCTTCACCAAGGGCGGCTTCGCCGATCTGCATCAGGTCCACGCCTGGAACCAGGAGTTCGTGGCCGAGAGCGCCGAGGGCCGCACCTACGAGGCCATCGCCTCGGAGATCGACCGCGCCTTGCGTTTCATGGCCGCCTGCGGTCTCGACCTCGGCCCCGATTCACCCCTGCACCAGGTCGACTTCTACACCTCCCACGAGGCCTTGCTCCTCGGCTGGGAGGAGGCCCTGACCCGCCAGGACAGCCTCACCGGAGAATGGTACGACTGCTCCGCCCACCTCTTGTGGGCCGGCGAACGGACCCGCATCCCCGACGGCGCCCACATCGAATTCCTCTCCGGGATCCACAACCCCGTCGGCGTGAAGCTCGGCCCCACCAGCACGCCCGACGAGGCGGTCGAACTGTGCCGCCGCCTGGACCCCGACCGGGTCCCCGGCCGCCTCACCCTCATCGCCCGCATGGGGTCGGCCAAGGTGGCGGAGGCGCTGCCCCCGCTGGTGCGGGCTGTGCGGGAGGCCGGTCACCCCGTGGTGTGGGCCTGCGATCCCATGCACGGCAACACGTTCACGAGTCCGAGCGGCCTCAAGACCCGCCGCTTCGACGACGTGATGGAAGAGATCCGGAGCTACTTCGCCGTCCACCAGGCCGAGGGGACCTGGCCGGGAGGCATCCATGTGGAGCTGACCGGGGAGGACGTGACCGAGTGCCTCGGCGGTTCCCACGAGGTCCTCGACGACCACCTCGAGCCCAGCCACGTCGAACACAGGTACGAGACCATGTGCGACCCCCGTTTGAACGCCCGGCAATCGCTCGACCTCGCCTTCCAGGTCGCCGGGCTCCTGAGGAGCTGAGCAGCTGATGAGCGACGCGCCCCGAATCGAAGAGTCCCGAATCGAAGAGTCCCGCATCGAAGAGTCCCGTATCGAAGAGTTCGGGCCCAACGCCGGCCTGGTCGAGGAGATCTTCCGCCAGTGGCAGGAGAACCCCGAGTCGGTCTCCGAGAGCTGGCAGGACTTCTTCGAGGACTACACCCCGACCGGCGGCGCGGCCACCGGCGGCGGTAACGGCGACGGCGAGGCGAGGCGGCGTCCCTCAGTCGTGCCGGACACGACCGAGCAACCCGCACCCGCTCCGGCGACCCCGGCCGCACCGGCCAGCGCGCCGGCGCGAGCCCCGGGGTCCGGGGTGTCCCCGAAGGCGTCAGACAGGGCGCCGGTGGCCCCCATCCGGGGCGCGGCAGCGCGGATCGTCGAGAACATGGAGGCCAGCCTGGGCGTGCCGACCGCCACGTCGGCCCGGGTCATCCCCGCCCGCCTCCTCGAGGTCAACCGACGGGTGGCCAACAACTACCTGAAGCGGATGCAGCGGGCCGGGAAGGTCAGCTTCACCCACATCATCGGCTACGCCGTCGTCCGGGCGCTTTCCCGCATGCCCGTCATGAACACGGCCTACGGCACCACGCCCGACGGGAAACCCGGGGTGATCCGCCCCGAGCACGTCAACCTCGGCCTGGCCGTCGACGTGGCCCGCAAGGACGGGTCCCACAACCTGCTCGTCCCCAACATCCAGGCGGCCGACACCCTCGACTTCGAGGCCTACTTCGCCGCCTACGAGAACCTCATCCGCCGGGTGCGCACGGGCAAGATCACGCCCGAGGACTTCGCCGGCACGACCATCACGCTGACCAACCCGGGGACGATCGGCACCGTCCACTCCGTCCCCCGTCTGATGCCGGGCCAGGGCGCCATCATCGGCGTCGGCACGATCGACTACCCGGCCGAGTACCAGGGTTCCGACCCCCGCACCATCGCCCGCCTCGGGGTGGGCACGGTGGTCACCCTCACCTCGACCTACGACCACCGGATCATCCAGGGGGCCGAATCGGGCGAGTTCCTGCGCCACGTCCACCAGGTCCTGCTGGGCGATGACGGGTTCTACGACGAGATCTTCACCAGCCTCCATGTGCCCTACGAACCGGTGCGCTGGCGGACCGACCACAACGCCGAGCACGACGCCGAGGACGAGGTCGACAAGCAGGCCCGCGTCCTCCAGCTGATCAACATCTACCGGGTGCGGGGCCACCTGATCGCCGACCTCGACCCGTTGGGCCGCAAGGGGGCCCGCACCCACGACGAGCTCGACCCCGCCTACTACGGGCTCACCATCTGGGACCTGGAACGCCGCTTCGCCACCGGCGGGCTGGCCGGCTCCAAGGTGATGGAGCTGGTCGACATCCTCGGCCTGCTGCGCGACGCCTACTCCCGCACCATCGGCGTGGAGTACATGCACATCCAGGAGGCCGACCAGAAGGCGTGGATCCAGGAGCGGGTGGAGGGCGCCCGGGTCGACGTGCCGCTGGCCGACAAGCGCCGCATCCTCGAACGGCTCAACGCGGCCGAGGCCTTCGAGCGCTTCCTCCACACCAAGTACCTCGGCCACAAGCGGTTCGGCCTCGAAGGCGCCGAGAGCCTGATCCCCATGCTCGACGCCCTGCTCAACGCGGCCACCGACGACGGCATCTCTGAAGCCGTGCTCGGCATGGCCCACCGGGGCCGACTCAACGTGCTGGCCAACACGGTGGGCAAGTCGTACAAGCAGATCTTCCGGGAGTTCGAGGGCAACCTCGACCCGGCCCTGGCCCAGGGCTCGGGCGACGTGAAGTACCACCTGGGGGCCACCGGGCGCCACGTCACGCCGGACGGCCGGGAGCTGACCGTCAGCCTGTCCTCCAACCCGAGCCACCTCGAAGCGGTCGACCCGGTGGTGGAGGGCATGACCCGGGCCAAGCAGGACCTCCGCAACGACGCTGAGCACACTTCTACTCTTGCCGTCCTCATCCACGGGGACGCCGCCTTCGCCGGCCAGGGCGTGGTGGCCGAGACGTTCAACCTGTCCGGCCTGCCCGGCTACCGGGTGGGCGGCACGGTCCACATCGTGGTCAACAACCAGGTCGGCTTCACCACCGCCGCCGAGCTCGGGCGCTCGTCGGTCTACGCCACCGACATCGCCAAGATGGTTCAGGCGCCCATCTTCCACGTGAACGGCGACGACCCCGAGGCCTGCGTGCGGGTCGTCCGGCTCGCCTTCGCCTTCAAGCGGGCGTTCCAGAAGGACGTCGTGGTGGACATGGTCTGCTACCGGCGCCACGGCCACAACGAGGCCGACGAGCCCGCCTACACCCAGCCTCGTATGTATGCGCTCATCGAGGCTCGTCGTTCCATCCGCAAGCTGTACACCGAAGCCCTCATCAACCGGGGCGACATCACGGTGGAGGAGGCCGAAGCGGCTCTGGGCGACTTCCAGTCCCGCCTGGAGGGCGCCTTCGCCGAGACCCGCAGCTCGGAGCCGACCGCCAGCGAGCCGGCGCCCGAGTCTTCCGCCCCGGAGGCGGCCCGCACCCCGGCCACCAACGTCGAAGGCGAGCGCCTGGCCGAGGTGGTCGACGCGCTGGCCGGCGCGCCCGAGGGCTTCACCGTCCACCCGAAGCTGGTGAAGCAGATCAGCGGGAGGTGCACCTCGTTCGAGGCGGGCACGGTCGACTGGGCGCTGGCCGAGTCGCTGGCCTTCGGCACGCTGGTGCTCGAGGGGGTCCCCATCCGCCTGGCCGGTCAGGACAGCCGCCGGGGGACGTTCTCGCAGCGCCACGCCGTGCTCGTCGACTACCACACCGAAGAGGAGCACCTCCCGCTGGCCGTGCTCGGCCGGGGCCAGGCGTCGTTCCGGATCTACGACTCGCTGCTCAGCGAGTACGCCGCCCTCGGCTTCGACTACGGCTACTCGGTGGCCCACCCCGACGCGCTGGTGCTCTGGGAGGCGCAGTTCGGCGACTTCGTGAACGGC
>CAZCVW010000260.1:0-5192 GCA_964502185.1 uncultured Burkholderiales bacterium | reverse complement strand
GCCGGGGTCGATGAAGTCGGGCCCGACCTTGGCGCCGGCGGGGGCGTGCCCGGCCCGGCGGAGCGCGGCCAAGAGGCCCGTGGCCACCGTCGTCTTCCCCACTCCGGAGTGGGTGCCGGCCACCACCAGCCTGGACCCGAGCCGGTGAGCTCCATCGTTCACGGGCCTGTCACGTTAGCCGGGACGTTAGCCCGGCTTCGCTCCGATCAGGTAACGTGCTCAGGTTGCGACAAGGGGAAGTCGGTGCGATTCCGACACGGTCCCGCCACTGTGACCGGGGAGCGAACTCCACATCGCCACTGGGCCCGTAAAGCCTGGGAAGGCGGAGGGAGCGACGATCCGGGAAGTCAGGAGACCCTTCGCAGCGGAGGTGGGCTACCGCCCGCATCGCCACGAGGATGGAGGACACGAGATGGATGCAATCCGGAGCACCGCTGAGGCGGTTGCGGCTCCGCTTCCCCACTGGATCTGGGCCGCGCTGATGGCCGCCGTAGGGATCCTGTGGGTGGTGACCTTCGAGGCCGGCTCGCTCTCCCAGGCGGTCTCGGACTCGAACATGTTCCTCCACGAGCTGTTTCACGACGGGCGTCACCTTCTCGGCGTTCCGTGCCACTGACCGGCTGATCAGCCGGTCGTCGTCGTGAATCTCTGGCCGCGTTTTGACCCGTCGCGCCCGCGTTGGGTGGTGGCCGGCGCAGTCCTGATCGGAATCTTCGCCGGGTTGCTGGCCGCTGCCTTCCTGTCGGTGACGGCCGAGCCGTGGGTCGACGACGCCATCGCTCTCGAGGAGGCGGCGGCGAAAGCGGAGCCGGAAGCCGAGGACTCTCATCACGACGAGGCGGTCGTGGCCCGCAGCGACCAGAAGGGCGCCGGCCTCTTTGCCGCCTACGGACTCTCCGGAGTCGCCTTCGGGTTGCTCTTCGCGGGCACATTCGTCGGGATGCGGCGGGGCCAGCCGAGCTCCCTGCGCCGGGCCGTAGTGGCCGGCGCCACCCTGGCCGGGGCGTTCACCCTGTCGCCGTGGCTCAAGTACCCGCCGAACCCGCCCGCCGTCGGCGACCCGGGGACGATCTCGCAACGGCAGTGGCAGTATGCCGCGCTCATCTTCGTGACCTTCCTCGTGCTCCTCGCGGCCGCCCACCTGTCGGGCCGGCTGCGGGCGGCCGGATGGGTCGACGATCAGCGCCTGATCGCCGTGGTCCTCACCGTGCTGGTGCCGATGCTGGTGCTCTGGGCCGTCCTCCCGCCGCCGCCCGACGCCGTGAACGCGCCGGCCAACCTCGTGTGGCATTTCCGGGTGGCCTCGCTGGGCGGGAACCTCTTGCTGTGGAGCGTGCTCGCCCTCGGCTTCGGGGCGGCGGCCACCGCCGCCGAGCGGCGAGCGGTGGGTCAACCGGTTACGGCGGGCGCCGGTCTGCCCGCCTCGTAGGGGCTGGCGTGCTCCCTGGCGTGCTCCGGGGCGGTGTGCTCGTCTGCGGGACGACCAGCGACGCGGGTAAGTCGTTCGTGGTCGCCGGGCTGTGCCGCCTGCTGGCCCGGCGGGGCGTGAGCGTTGCCCCGTTCAAGGCGCAGAACATGGCCCTGAACGCGGCGGTCACCGCCGACGGGGCCGAGATCGGCCACGCCCAGTGGATCCAGGCGGTGGCCGCCGGGGTCGAGCCGCAGGCCGTCATGAATCCCGTGCTGCTGAAGCCGACCGGGGAGCGGACCAGCCAGGTGGTCGTGATGGGCCGCCCGGTGGGGGAGTTCTCGGCCACGGAGTACCACCGGTACAAGCCTGAGCTGTTCCCCGTGGTGCTCGACGCCCTGGCCCGGCTCCGCTCCGCCTACGACGTGGTGATCTGTGAAGGGGCCGGGAGCCCGGCCGAGGTGAACCTGCTCGACCACGACATCGTCAACCTGCGCCTGGCCCATGCCGCCGGCCTGCCCGCCGTGGTCGTCGGGGACATCGACCGGGGTGGGGTGTTCGCCGCCCTCTACGGCACCCTGGCCCTGCTGCCGGACGACCTCCGGGCCTGTCTCCGGGCGGTGATCATCAACAAGATGCGGGGCGACCCCGCCCTCCTCGACGGGGCCTGGGCGCCGATCGAGGCCCGCTGGGGCGTGCCGAGCCTGGGCGTCGTGCCGATGGTGCCCGGCGCCGACCTCGACGCCGAAGACTCCCTCGCTCTCGACCACTGGTCTACGGAGGGGACAGAGGCGGTGGTCGACGTCGCCGCCGTGCGGCTGCCCCGCGTGGCCAACTTCGGCGACCTCGACCCGCTGCGCCTGGAGCCGGGCGTCGCCGTGCGCTGGGTGCGCCGCCCCGGGGAACTGGGCCGGCCCCACCTGGTGGTGCTGCCCGGCTCGAAGAACACCCGGGAGGACCTGGCCTGGTTCCGCAAGAGTGGCCTGGCCGGGGCGGTGGAGGCCTGCGCCGCTCCCGTGGTCGCGCTCTGCGCCGGATTGCAGATGGCGGGCGGGCTCATCGCCGACCCGCTGGGCGTCGAAGGGCCACCCGGCACGGACGACGGCCTCGGCTGGCTTCCGGTGTCGACCGAGTTCGGCCCCGACAAGGTGCTCGATCGTCCGTCCGGCCGGTGCGTGGAGGGGCCGGGCGCCGGGCAGTCCGTGGCCGGCTACCGCATTCACCACGGGCGGGTGCTCCCGGGCCCGGGAGCGGAGCCCTGGCTGGAGGCTTCGGACGGGACGGCCCTGGGCTGGCGCCGGGGCCGGGTTCTCGGCACGGCGCTGCACGGCCTGTTCGAGTCCGACGGCTTCCGCTCCGCCCTCCTGCGCTGGGTGGCGGCCGAGGCCGGCCTGCCCGAACCGCCCGGGCTCGGAACGGTGTCGTTCGCCGCCGAGCGCCAGGCCCGCCTCGACCGCATCGCCGACGCGCTGGAGACGCACCTGGACATCGGCCGCCTGCTGGCGATCGTGGCCGAAGGGGAACTTTGATCCTTTTCCTGTCCAACGCCGACACTGAACTGCTGGCCGTGCGGTCGCTGCTCCACCGCCTGCCCGCAGGCTTCCCGCCGGTGCGGGCGGCCAACCCGGCTCGCCTCCCGGGCGCGCCCAGCCTCGACGGCACCTCGGCCGTGGTCGTGCGGTTGTTGGGCGGGCGCCAGGCCTGGGAAGCGCCGTTCGACGCACTGGTCCGGCGTTGCCGGGCGGCGGACCGGCCGTTGATCGCCGTGGGCGGCGAGTCGGTGCCCGACGGCGAGCTGGCGTCGCTGTCCACCGTCCCGGCCGGGATCGCCGCCGAGGTCCACCGCTACCTGGCCGCCGGTGGGCCTGCCAACCTGGAGCACTGCCTGCGGTTCGTGGCCGACACCGTGCTGCTGGGCGGGTTCGGGTTCGAGGCGCCGGTCCCGGTGCCCATGCACGGCATCTTCGAGCCGGGCACCACCGGGCGCCGGGCGGGGCGGCCCCTGGTCGGGATCGTGTTCTACCGGGCCCATCTCGTCGCGGGGAACACCACCTTCGTGGAGGACCTCGCCGCGGCCGTCGATGCGGCCGGGGGCGACGTGCTGTCGGTGTACTGCTATTCGCTCCGGCCCGATGGCGACGGGCGGGTCCCGGCCCTGGAACTGTGCCGGGACGGCGCCCCCGATGGCCGGGGTGTGGATGTGCTGATCACGACCGTCCTGGCCATGGGGGGCAGCACGCCGGGCGACGCCCAGGCCTGGGAGGTGCCCCAGCTGGCCGAGCTCGGTGTGCCCGTCATCCAGGCGCCGTCGTGCAACCGCTCCCGGGAGGAGTGGCTGGCCGACGGGGCGGGGCTCTCCCCGCTCGACGTCGCCATGGGCGTCGCCATCCCCGAGTTCGACGGGCGGATCGTCGGGCCTGCGTTCGCCTTCAAGGAGGAGGTCGACGACGGCGGCGAACTGGGGGTGGCCATCACCGCCAGCCGGGCCGACCCCGAGCGGGCCGCGCGGGTGGCCGGTCTGGCCCTGCGGCACGCGGCCCTCAAGTACCGGCCCAACCGGGACAAGCGGGTGGCGGTGGTCCTCTCCGCCTATCCCACCAAGCGTTCGCGGCTGGGCAACGCCGTCGGCCTCGACACCCCGGCGTCGGTCATCGGCCTGCTCCACGCGCTGGCCGAGGCGGGCTACCGGGTCGACCGCATCCCGGCCGACGGCGACACGCTCATGGCCGAACTGGCCGAACGGCTCACCTACGACACGCCCGATCTCACGCCGGCCCAGGCGGCCCTGGCGCCCGGGCGGCTCTCCGCCGCCGAGTACGGTGCCTTCTTCGCCACCCTGCCCGACGAGGCCAGAGCCCAGATGGAAGCGGTGTGGGGACCGGGCCCCGGTTCCATCTACGTCGAGGGCGATGCACTGTGCCTGCCGGGGATCGACCTCGGCGGGGTGCTGGTCACCATCCAGCCGCCCCGGGGGTTCGGGTCCGACCCGATCGGCGCCTACCACGCCCCGGACGTGCCTCCGCCCCACCACTACCTGGCCTTCTACCGCTGGCTCTCGTTACCACCGCGGCGCGGCGGCTGGGGCGCCGACGCGGTCGTCCACGTCGGGAAGCACGGAACGCTGGAGTGGTTGCCCGGCAAGGCGACCGCCCTGTCGGCCGGGTGCTTCCCCGACGCCGCGCTCGGCGACCTGCCGCTCGTCTATCCCTTCGTGGTCAACGATCCCGGGGAGGGCACCCAGGCCAAGCGGCGGGCGCACGCCGTGGTCGTCGACCACCTGGTCCCGCCGATGACCCGGGCCGAGACGTACGACGATCTCGCCCGCCTCGAACAACTGCTCGACGCCTACGCCAACGCCCAGGCCATGGACCCGGCCAAGCTGCCCGCCCTGCGCCAGCAGGTGTGGGACCTCCTCGTCGAGGCCGAGATCCACCGGGACCTCGGCCTGCCGGGGGCGCCGGGCGAGGAAGAGTTCAACGATCTCGTCGTCCACGTCGACGGGTACCTCTGTGCTCTGAAGGACGCCCAGATCCGCGGCGGGCTGCACACCTTGGGGGAGGCGCCCGAGGGTGAGGCGCTCGTCGACCTCGTGCTCGCCATCACCCGCCTGGCGCAAGGCGATGTGCCCTCGCTGCGGGCCACGGTGGCCGGCGGACTGGGGATCGACCTGACTGGGGGGCCGGGAGCGATCGGCGGCCGGCGCACCGAGATCGATGAGGTGGAGGCCGCCTGCCGGGAGCGGGTCGAGGCCCTGGCCGCGGCCGGGTGGGCCCCGGAGGCGGCC
>CAZCVW010000259.1:0-5196 GCA_964502185.1 uncultured Burkholderiales bacterium | reverse complement strand
CACGCTCGGCGCCTCATCGCCCGGCCCCGGTCAGCTCGGCCTCCGGGCCGGCCTCGGGCTGGCGGGCGATGATCTGGTCGACGACCCGCCCGTCCCGCAGGGAGATGATGCGGTCGGCGCAGGCCGCGAAGCGGGGTTCGTGGGTCACGAGCACGACCGTGGTGCCCCGCTCAGTCGGCAGGGAGGCGAGGAGCTCGATGACGGCCTCGCCGTTGCGGGTGTCGAGCGAACCGGTCGGCTCGTCGGCCAGCAACAGCCGGCGAGTGCCCACCACCGCTCGGGCGATGGCGATGCGCTGCTGCTGGCCGCCGGCGAAGTCGTCCGGGTAGCGGTCGAGGTGATGGTCGAGGCCCACGGCGGCGAGCGCTTCCCGGGCCCGCTCCTTCGCCTCCTTGGCCGGTATCCCGTCCAGCTCCAAGGGAAGCATCACGTTCTCCAGGGCGGTGAGGCTGGGCACGAGGTTGAGCCGCTGAAAGACGTAACCGACGTCGCTCCGGCGCAAGCCCGCCCGCTCGGTGGCGCTCATAGTGGAGAGGTCCCGCCCGTCCACCAGGACCCGCCCGGCGGTCGGGTCCTCCAGCCCGCCGGCCAGGTGGAGGAGGGACGACTTGCCACAGCCCGACGGGCCCCGCACGGCCACGAACTCGCCGGCGGCGAGGGACAGGGACACGCCGCTCAGGGCGCGCACCTCGGTGGGGCCGGTCCCGTAGCTCTTCACTACGTCGATCAGCTGGAGAAGGGGGGTCGTCATCGGGTTGCTCCTCGCCGGGCGTCCAGCTGATCGGGGGGAAGTTCGCTGAGGCGCTCCTCGCACAGGTCGAGCCACCGAAGATCGGCTTCGGCCCGCACCACCAGGGCGTCCTGCATGAGGGTCTCCGCGAGGGTGACCGGTGTCTTGCGCCGCCGGGGCGGCGCTGCCCGCCGGCGGTCCTGGAGGAGGGCCAGGAGGGCGTGTCGTTGGCGGGTGATCACCTCGACGGCGTGGTCCCGGCCGAGGGTCACGGCCAGGAGCACCCTGAGCAGCAGCTCGTCGCGCGGTGTCGGCTCGTCGGTTGGGACGCTCTCCCACCAGGCGCCGAGCTCGTCGAGCCCCTCTGGGGTGACGGAGTACGAGCGCTGCCCGTCCTCCTCGGTGACCTCCACGAGGCCGTCACGGGCGAGGCGGTCGAGCGTGGCGTAGACCTGACCGACGTTGAGCGGCCACACACCGCCCGTGGCCGCCTCGAAGCCCGTCTTGAGCTGATAGCCGTGGCTCTGCTGGCCCGCCAGCAACGCCAGCAACCCTTCCCGTACCGCCATACCACCCGCGCTCCTTCGTTGGGAATGCATTCGCAGTATGCATACCGCGGGAGCAGGAAGTCAACGGGGCGCGGCCCGGGGGCGCACCCCTTCGTCCGCATTCACGGCGTTAGAGATCTAAGACCAGTTGGGCTGAGCGACGTCCTGTATCGGGCGGCGGTGGCTCCGCGACGGACGGGTCGTCCTCTTCGCCGCCGCCGAACCCGCCTCGAACTCGAAGCCCCACCCCGGGCCCAGCCGTGAAACGCCGAACGCGACCGAATGGGGGTCAGTATTCAGCCGTCGCGACAACCCGGAGCATGGCGAGATGCTGTACATCGACCCGGCGGAGGTCCGAGGCTCAGCGTCTGACGGCGATCTTGGTCCCGTCGGGTGACCATGACGGCGCGTCCCCGCTACGGGTGAGCCGCTGGTGCCCCGAACCGTCGGGAGCGACGACCTCGACGCCGCCGCCGCGGCTGAAGGCGAGCGTCGAGCCGTCGGGTGACCACACGGGTCGGCCGGGCATGAAGCCATACTGGCAATCGATCACGGCGTGCGACTTGGTGCCGTCGGCCTGTCCGGTTGTGATGACCCAGCCGTCCAGGTGCGGTTCGCTGGCGAAGGCAAGCCAGCGGCTGTCCGGGGACCAGGCCACTTCGCCATGTGAATAGCGTTTTGAGTCGATCTGGACGGGCCGCCCGGAGCCGTCAACGTTGACGACCTCGACGTACTCCTTGTCGTCACCCTCGTCCTGGGTGGGCTGGGTGGCGACGGCGATCTTCGTGCCGTCGGGCGACCAGGCCGCGAACCGGCGGTTGGTCGAGTCAGTGAAGAGATGGTGTCGGTGGTAGCCGTCGCTGTCGACGACGGTCGCCTGGTCATCGTCCTTGCCCCACACGGGTAGGGCCAGGCGATTTCCGTCCGGCGCCCAGGTGACCTCCCATGGCTGGCCGGTGGCGGGCCCGAGGCGGGTGCGGCCGCCCCCGTCGACGCTCATGATCACCAGATCGCCGCCAGCCTCGTACACGACCCTGGAGCCATCCGGTGAGAAGGACAGGGGCCCGTAGCCGTCGGCGTCGTCGACGAGGACGGCTCGGCCGGACCCGTCAGGGTTGGTGGTCACGATCTGCATCGTCTGGCCCCACGGGCCTGATCGGGTGGCGAACGTGACCCTCGTGCCGTCGCGCCGCCAGGCGGCGCCACGGGGCTCGGCGTCGGCGGCCAGGTCGGCGAGCACGACCCGATGGGAACCGTCAGGGTCGGACACGACCAGCGACTCCGAAGAGGTCCGGTCGACGGTCACGATCCGCTTCGCGTCGGGTGACCGGGCGGCCACCCTGATGTTCGTCCGACCGGCGCTGACCCGCACCGCGTCCGACCCGTCGGCGTTCATCACCCACGTGCCGGCGACATTGGCTTTAGCGTGTACGGGCGGCGGCGCCACAACGCACCCAGTCGACCCTGCGGCGGTTATACCAACCGCGGCGATCGACGCCGAGGGATCGGACGCTTCCGCCTGGCCTGTCAACACGCCGCTGCGGCCGGAGATCCTGTGGGCACGGATCAGAGGCCGATGTCGATTCCGAGGTCTGGGCCGTGCCCGACGCCGTGATGCAGTTCCGGCTCGTGCCGTGGGGCGATGAGTCGGCTCAGTTCCTGGTGGAGCTGGGGCATGTCGCTGAGCGGGTTGTCGAGCTGAGCGACGACGGACGCGAGGCGGAGCTGGAGTTCGTGGCGTTCAGCCAACTCTGAACCGCCGGGTGCGTTACCAGATGACCTCGTTGGAGGTCATCGCCGGAATGTGATGGTCGCTGCTGACGAGCGGCACGCCGAGGGTCTCGGCGGTGGCGACGATGATCCGGTCGGCTGGGTCGGCGTTCTCCGTGCGGGGCACCTGAGCGACCCGGTTCGCCATCTCGGCAGTGACGGGAACGACTTCGAACGGCGACGCATCGAGTGCCAGCTCAGCCAGGATCGCCTCGCGGTCGTCCTCCGTGAGCGGGTTCCTTGGCTTCTCGACGGCGTAGACGAGTTCGACTAGGGAGTGGGCCGATACGTAGATCGGTTCGTCGGCCGCAGTCGCGTCTTCGAGGGCAGTGACCGCTGCGGCCGATAGGCGTTCAGGGTCGAGGACATACCAGATGAGCGCCTGCGTGTCGGCCACCACCGCGGTGGCCGTGGTCAACGGGTCAGATCCTCGCCGAGACCCTCACCCATCTCGCGCCGGATCTCGTCCAGGTGCTCTTGGGTGAACCCAAGGGGGCGCCGATGCGCGCCCAGCCGCGAGATCCGCCTCCGGTTCCTCACAGCCTCGATACGGACCACGTCGCCCGGCCCGACGCCGTGACGGGCCAGGTCGCCGGCGCGCACCACCAGTTCGCCGTCGTCGCCGACGGGAACCTCGAATGCGTGTGCGGAATCGACCATGCCTCGCTGTTCCTTCTACCCGGGGCGTCGTTCTCCATTATGACCGGAGCCGAGGACTTCAGACACCGTCCATGACCGCGGCGAGGCCGCCCGGCGGGCTCCGGCAGGGCTGACCAACGAGGCCCACGTCGTCGAGCAGATCGCCGCCCTCGGTGCCGGGCGCCTCCATGTCGAGACCATCGAGGAGCTCAGCTCCGCGTTCCTCCGCCAAACCGGGATCCCGGCCATGACCATCGCCCGCTTCGCCCTCGACGGCGCCGCCCTCCCGGCCGGTGCCGTGGTCGTCCTCGACGAGGTGTCCCAGGTCGCAACTGCCGACGCCGAGATCGTGCTCGCCGCCGTCGCCGCCACACCCCCACGCATCCCCGTGGTGCCTCGGTGATCCCCACCAAGCGCAATTGGTGCGGGCCGGTGGGCTCGGGGCGCCAAACTCGCCCGCCTCGGCGCCGACGGGGAGATCCCCGCACCGCAACTGACCGAGAACCGCCGCCAACTCGACCCGGCCGAACGCCACGCCCTCGCCCTCTACCGGGCCGGGCTCGTGGCCACCAGCCAGGCCATCCGCCGCGACCACGGGTGGGAGCACGATCTCGACACCCCGCACCGTCGACGCCCTCCGCCGCCAACCCGACACCGGCTTCGCCATCCACGACGCCCGCAGCCACATCAAGCGCCTCCTCACGGAGCGGGCAGGGCTGCTGACGGCGCGCCTGCTCAACGCTCGTCGAGCGGGCCTCCACGTCGTGCTGCACCATGGGTTTCGTACATGCGGACCGCGACGACGAGGCCGGAGGCGGCGGTGAGGGCGGCCACGGTCCAGATGGCGGCGGCGAGGCCGAGGAGGTCGGCGACGACCCCGGCGAGGAGTGCACCGACGGCGAACCCGCCGTCGCGCCAGAGTCGGTACACGCCGACTGAGGAGGCCCGCCAGGTGGGGTGGGCGACGTCGCCGATGGTGGCGAGGAGCGTGGGGTAGACCATGGCGGTGCCAGCGCCGAGGAGCACGGCGCCCAGGGCCCACGGGGTGAAGCCGGTGGTGGCGGCGATGAGGCCGAGGGCGACGGCCTGGGTCCACATCCCGCCGACGATCAGCCATTTACGGCCCCAGCGGTCGGAGAGCGCGCCCGTGCCGAGTTGCCCCAGGCCCCATACGGCGGGGTAGATGGCGGCGAGCACCCCGATCCGGCCGATGGAGAGGCCGGCGCGGGCGAAGAAGAGCGGGAAGAGACCCCAGGCGAGGCCGTCGTTGAGGTTGTTGACCATGCCGGCCTGACTGGCGGCGGAGAGGGCCTTCTCCTTGAAGCTGGTGAGGAGGAAGACCTCCTTAGTGGACAGCCCACCGTGCACGTCAGCGTGGGCGGCGACGTGGCTGGCGGCCTCGTGACGGGCGAAGCCGCGGGTCTCGCGCACGAAGAAGACGGACAGGCCGAGTCCGAGGCCGGCGTAGGCGAGGCCGAGGAAGAACGGTTCGGGGCGCAGGCCGGCGTG
>CAZCVW010000258.1:0-5210 GCA_964502185.1 uncultured Burkholderiales bacterium | reverse complement strand
GCCGCCGGTATCGTTGAGCATGCTCCGGAAGCTGCGCCAGGGGATCGAGGAGCAGCACCGGGTCATCGCCGAGAAGATCGTGTCGTGGATGCGCCTCGGCATGGTCCTCTCCATGATCGTCATGGTCATCGTGGGCGGGAAGGCGACGCGGGTCTACCCGGGTCAGCTCTGGTGGGTCTTCACCGGCGCGATCGTCTACGTCGTCCTCGCCATCATCAAGACCACCCGCGACGCCCGCCGGGGCGAGGGCGCCCCCTGGACCAGCTGGGCGCTCTCGGCGGTGAGCGCCGCCTTCGTCGTCGCCATGGTGGCCGTCACCGGGGCCGGGCGGAGCCCGCTCATCCCGGTGGGCATCACGGTGGTGATCACCACCGCCATCCGCTTCGACCTGGCCCGCTCCCTGGCCGTCGCTTCCGGCATGGGCGCCGCCATGGCCGTGGTGATCCTGTGGGTGCCGGAACCGCCGGTTCCGTGGAGCGAACGGGTGCGCGTCGCCCTGTGGTACCTGTGGCTCCACCTGGCCATCGCCCTGTTCGTGGGCGTCCTGTCCCAACTCGCCGACCTCGCCCGGCGGGCCCGGGCCAAGGCCGAAGCCGAGGCCCGGGCCGAGCACCGCCGCCTGTACGAGGAACAGACGATGCGGCGCCGGCTGGAGGCCGTGGACCAGGCCCGCAAGGACTTTCTCCTCGCCCTGTCCCACGACTTCCGCCTGCCCATCGGTTCGCTGGAGGCGCTGTCGTCCGCCCTCCAGCGGCAACGGGACGACCTGCATCCGGACCAGGCCGAGATGCTCGAGTTGATCGAGCGGCACGCCCGCAGCCTCGGCGCCATGCTCGAGGAGGTGCGGGAGGTGGCCGTCACCGAGTCCCTCGAGGCCCCCCGCCGCGTCGAGATCGCCGACGTGTTCATGCCGGACCTGCTCAGCTCGGCGGCGGCGGCGGCCAACCTGGCCGTCGGGCGGCTCTCCACCGTCATCGAGGACGGGCTCATCGTGCTCCGGACCGATTCCGGCAAGCTCATGCGGATCGCCGCCAACCTGCTGGAGGACTCCGCCCGGCGAGCCCCGGCCGACTCCCCCATCGAAGTCCGGGTCGGCCGGCGGGACGACGCCATCGAACTCCTGGTCTTCGACCGGGACGGCAGCGACGGGCGCACCTCCCCGGCCTCGCACCCCGGCTCGGGGCTCGGCATGTGGATCGCCGCCCAGTTCGTCGAGGCCCTCGGCGGAACGCTCGCCGCCGAAACGCGCCCCTTCCGGGGTCGCATCGTCCGGGCCACCTTCCCACCGGCCAGCGGGGTGGCCGTCCCTCCGCCGGTCACGTCGCCGACGGACCGCTGACGGGACTACGGCGACGAGGCGAGTGGCGGCGCAGACTCCCGCAGGGCCGCCAGTTCGGACAGCGCGGCCTGCACCTCGGCCAGATTGGTACCCCAGGGGACGACGGCGCGCTCACCCTCGACGCGGTAGCCACGCTCCAACAGGCAGCAGCGCAGCAGGGTGGGGCCGGCCCCGCCAGAGGTGATCCGGGCAGAGGTGATCCGGTCGGGACAGATGTCGATCTGGCGGGACGGCTCCTGGCCGTAGAACCAGCGGTGGAACTGGCGGGAGCGCTCGCAGCCGACCAGGGTCCACTCGGCCAGGGCGGGCCGCTGGTCGAGGTACTCCACCTGGCCGGGCAGATCGAGCCCGGCCCCCTGGCAGGGCAGCAACAGGCGCTGGGCGGGATCGTCGGGAACGAGGTCGGACAGCTCGATCAGCCGGGGGACGAGCCGGACAGGGGGGAGGTGCTCGTCGATCTCCACCGCTCGGACCGCCAGGTCCCACAGCCGCGACGGCGACGGCGGCACGACGTCGACCACCGCCACCTCGATCAGCCGAGCCCGGTGGATGAAGTTGACGTGCTGGTACCGGCCTTCAACCACACAGATGGGCACGCAGATGGGGACGCCCGCCCGGAGGGCCACTTCGGCCAGGGCGGTGGCCGAAGCCGTGTCGGTCTCCGGGCTGACCACGTAGGCGCACCCGTCGGGGCCGCCCAGCCACTCGACACTGCGGATCGGGTTGAACAGTGCCTCCTGCGAGTCGCAGGCGATACGCACCAAAGCCGTATCGGCGCCCGACCGCAGCACGATGAACTCGGTGCGGCGGTACGCCTCCCGGGCCAGGAGCACGGCCCGGACCGAGGCCTCGGCGAGCGGCCCGTCCCACGCCTGCACGCTCACCCCGCGATAGGGGCGGCAGATGAAGTTCTCGGGCAGGCTCAACAGGTCCCCGACGGGCCCCGGCCCTCCGGGCGGCTGCCCTGCTGGCTGAGGGCCAGGGCGGCGGTGTCGGCCCGAAGGCCCCGGCGCAGCGTCTCGAGGGCGATGATCTCGTCGGTGGCGACGTTGCCCAGGTTGACGTCGATGCCGAGCCGCTTGACGAACCACTTCTGCTGGATGGTCGTGGGCGCCTCGAAGATCACCTTCTCGGCGGGAATCCGGCTGAGGAGGGCGTCGATGAGCTCGGGACGGGGCGTCCCGTCGGCGTTGTAGAGCCCGACCGTGCCCGATTCTCGCCCCTCGGCCACCACGAACGTCGCCCCCGCCTCGAGGTCGGCCTCCATCTCGCGGGCCCACGCCGAAGGCCGCACCAGAGCTGCCAAATCCTTGGAACCCGTCTCCGCCAGCACGCAGAAATCGCGGGCCAACGCCTCGATCAGACCCTGTTTGATACCGGGGCCAAACTCCACGGTGCCCTCGGAGACCTCCACGGCGTCGAAGCCGAGGGAGTCGGCCCAGCGGACGAACTCCCGCAGCTTGCCCTGGACGGTGGCAAGCTCCAGCAACGTCCCGCCCACGCACGTCCGCACCCTGGCCTCCCGGCACGCCTCCACCTTGGCCCGGATGTGGCGGCTGACATAGGCCGTCCCCCACCCGAACTTGACGAAGTCGACGTGCGCTCCGGCCAGGTCGAGGAGCGACTCCAGCGACGAGATGGGCAGGCCCTTGTCGATGACGTGGGTGACACCGCGCTGTCGGGGCTTCGCCGTCCGCTCGGGCAGCGTGAGGAAGTCGGCCAGGGCGAGCTCCCCGTCGTTCCGCACAGCTTCACGCCGAGGTACCCCAGGTAACGCCGTCAATGTTTCCTTCCCGCCGGGTCCCCTGCACCCCGGCTCCTCCGAGGCGTGGGGCCCCTACCCCACGCCGGCCGTTCAGAGCGTACCGGGAGCCCCCCGTTACAGGTCCTGCAGTTGGGCTTGCCCGGACCGGAGCCGGCAGAGCTGGATGAACAGGTCGTTGAGGAACAGTTCGTTCAGGTCGCCCATCTCGTCGATGGTGATGCCCCGGCGGATCAGCTCGTCGAGGTACTGGAAGGCGTTCTTCACGCCGAACCCGACGTAGTGGGCCCCGAGCAGCTTCCGGGAGTCGCCGTCGATGACCAGCTTGCAGAAACCGGTCAGCTCCGGGAACTTCATGGCGTAGAGCATGCTGGCGTCCCCCACCGGCATGCCCACATCCTTATGGGACAAGCCAACGGGTGGCATCTGGAGCCTGACCACGTTGCTGTACTGCTCCCGGGCCTCGCGCTCGGAGAGCCCGCACCACGTGATCTCGTAGGTCGAGTGCAGGAAGTCGGGGTACTCCGTGTAGTCCCACTCCCAGTGCTCGCCCATGATGTTGCGGGCGGCGACGCAGCCCGTCTTGCGGGCCTTGAACATCTCCAGCGGCGGGCCGATCAGGTCGCCGACGGCGTAGACGTCGGGGACCGAGGTCCGCATGGTCCAGTCGACCTTGATGTTCTGGCGGTCGTCCACCTCGACGCCGAGCGCATCGACGAAGGGCTGCGACATGGCCCGCTCGCCGGTGGCCATGAACACGAAGTCGCAGTCCCGGGTCTCGATCTCGCCGTTGGCGTTGCGGAAGCGCACGCCACCCGCTTTTCCGTCCCCGAGCACCTCGAGCGGCTCGACTCCCTCCAGGATCTCCATGCCCCGGATCCGCATGCCTTCCACGACGTACTCGCGCAGGCCGTCGTCGACGTGGTGCAGGCTCTTGGTGGTCATGAGCGGGCTGCGGGTCAGGATGGTCGTCTGGATTCCGGCCGCCTGGTAGAAGGACCCGTACTCGATGGCCACCTTGGAGCCGCCGATGATCACGCACCGGCTCGGCTCGTAGTCGAGGTCGCTGATGAGCGTGGCGAAGTCGTAGACGCCCTTCTGGTCGAGACCGGGGATGTCGGGCAGCAGCGTCCGGGCTCCGGTGGCCAGCACCAGGTTCCTGGCGGTGTACCGCTCGCCGCCCACCTCGACGGTGTGGTTGTCGATGATCTCGGCCTTGGCGTTGAGGATGTACTCGATCCCGAGTTGGTCCTTCGACTGCAGGTTCATGATGGCGTGGGCCCCGCCCCGCCCCTTCTTGAACATCTCGATGATCTGAAGGACCGAGACCTTCTTCGGGTCGAACTCGGGGAACCACAGCTCGCCCGAGAACCAGCGCTCGAGGTCGAGCTGGCGGGCGCAGTCCGAGAAGACGTGGTGGGGCACGCAGGCTTCGTGGGGGCAGGAGCCGCCCAGGAAGGGCCACTTGTCGATGACCAGCGGACGGCCGCCGCGGGCTCGGGTGAACGCCCCGCCGAAACGGCCCGCCGCCCCGCCGCCGATGAAAATGGCGTCGAAGGGCCGGTCGTCGACCGATTTGGGAGCCACGTTGCGGATGGGCTCCTCCCGAGGGTTCTTCAGGTAGTCGTCCACAATCTGCGCCCACTCGCGCATGTTGGGAACGAACTTCTTGCCGTAGATGTCCATCAGTCCCTCCTGGAGAGAGCAGCCAGGGTGCGGCGGACGTGCAGCGCGACCTGGAGGTGGAAGCGGTCCTCCGGTGACGACAGGTCGCGGCCGGAGACCTCGGCGATCCGGGCCAGGCGGTACTTGAGCGTGCTGACGTGGACACCGAGCGCCTCGGCGGCCGCCAGCTGGTTGGCACCGGCGTCGAGATAGCCGGCCAGCGTGGACAGGAGGTCGCCCCGCTTCGACCGGTCGTGCTCGACCAGCCGGCCGAGCCACTCGGCCACGAAATCCTCCATCCGTTCGGGACTGCCCCCACCGGCCAGTACCCGGAACAAACCCATGTCGTCGTAGCGCAGGAGGGGCCGGCCCATCTCCGCGGCCAGCTCCGCGGCCTGCCGGGCCTCGGCCAGGGAGCGGACGGCGCCCTCTCCGGCGTGGGCG
>CAZCVW010000257.1:0-5251 GCA_964502185.1 uncultured Burkholderiales bacterium | reverse complement strand
GGCACGATCCAGAACGACCTGCTCAAGGAGTACGTCGCCCGGGGCACCTACATCTATCCGCCCCGCCAGTCGATGCGGCTGATCACCGACATCTTCTCCTACTGCCGCCAGAACATCCCGCGGTGGAACACGATCTCGATCTCCGGGTACCACATCCGGGAGGCGGGCTCGACGGCCGTCCAGGAGATCGCCTTCACGCTGTCCAACGGCATCGCCTATGTGCAGGCGGCCATCGACGCCGGTCTCACCGTCGACGAGTTCTCCCCCCGGCTGTCGTTCTTCTTCAACGCCCACAACAACTTCTTCGAGGAAGTGGCCAAGTACCGGGCCGCCCGGCGGATGTGGCACAAGATCATGACCGAGCGCTTCGGGGCGAAGGACGAGCGGTCCAAGCTCCTGCGCTTCCACACCCAGACGGGCGGTTCGACGCTCACCGCCCAGCAGCCCGAGAACAACATCGCCCGGGTCACGCTCCAGGCGCTGGCCGCCGTCATGGGCGGCACCCAGTCGCTGCACACCAACGGCTTCGACGAAGCCCTCGGGCTGCCCACCGAGAGGGCGGCCAAGATCGCCCTGCGGACGCAGCAGATCGTCGGTTACGAAGCCGGTGTCACCGACACGGCCGACCCGCTCGCCGGTTCCTACTTCGTCGAGTCGCTCACCGAGGCGGTTGAGGCCGAGGCGTGGCGCTACATCGAAAAGGTCGACGAGCTCGGCGGGGCCGTGCCCGCCATCGAGGCCGGGTTCATGCAGGACGAGATCGAGAAGTCGGCCTACCTCTGGACGAAGGCCGTCGACGACGGCGAGAAGATCATCGTGAGCGTGAACAAGTTCGCCGACTCGGGCGTCGCCGTGCCCACCGACGTGTTGGCCATCGACCCCGCCCTCGAGCGGGGCCAGGCGGAGCGTCTCGCCGAGTTGCGGTCCCGCCGGGACAACGTGGCGGTGAAGGCGGCTCTCGAAGACGTCCGTTCCGCCGCCCGAGGTACGCAGAACCTGCTCGTGCCGATGCGGGAGGCGCTGCGGCGGTTGGCGACGCTCGGTGAGGTGAGCGACGTCCTCCGGGAGGAGTTCGGGGTGTACCAGCCGTCCCGCTAGCCGGCCCGCTCCAAGGGCTTGTCGTCGATGGACGGCCGGGCCCGTTCCAGCTCCCGGCGAGCCTGAGCCACACCCCGGCGCCCGATGGCCCGGGTCTTGGCGTCGAGCCGCCACGGCCGGCGATCCCCCCCGTCGATGAGGCGTAGCTGTGTTGTCATGGGAACAGCATGCCGAGAGGGTGTGACAAGAACTCCTGTCTTCGGGGCGACGCCCGGCGCGGATCGGACCGACTCCGGCTCCGCCACACCCCAAAGGCGCTGGTCAGAGGCTTGAGAGGCTCGGGGGTGGGGCACGAGAGTTTTGTTTCGGCCAGTTCTGGTTCCGGCGACCAACCGCCCTGCTCCGGGGCGAACTGGCTAGGGTTTCCGCCGTGCAGTGGGACCGGGAGAAGCCAGCCAGCCGTCGCAAGCAGCAGGAAGAGTTGCTGCGCGAGTACCTGACGCACCACGTCTACCCGTACTCGCCGTTTTACCGGCGGCGGTTCGAGGAGGCCAAGCTCGTCCCCAAGAACGTGACGGGCACCGCCGATCTCGACAAGCTGCCGCCGACGGCCTGGAGCGAGGTCACGGCCGAGCCGGGCGCCTTTATCCTGCGCCCGACCGAGCGGGCCATCGCCCGCTTCGGGGAGCGGCGCCTCGTCATGGCCGTGACCAAGGCGAAGCTCCGGGGCAAGGTCGCCCAGCTCAACCGCGACCTGATCGACCCGGCCTTCAAGCCGGTCCACTGGCACCTCGCCGGCGACGTGCCCATGGGCTACTCCAGAGAGGACCTCGAACGCCTGGCCGAGGCGGGCAGCCGGATGCTGCAGGTGGCGGGCCTGCACCGCGACGACGTGCTCATCGGCCTGTACCCGCCCGGGCCCAACCTGCCCTACTGGCAGTTGGTCGACGGCGCCCGGCGCATGGGCGTGTCCGCCATCCACTTCGGGCCTGCGCCGCCGCTCGACCGGCTGGAATCGTCATCCCCGACGGTCCTCGCCGGGACGCCTGAGGTCCTCGAGTCCGTGCTCGGCGCGCTGCGCACGGCCCGGCGCCGCCTCCCGGACCTGCGCACGCTGCTGGTGCTCGGTGCTCTGGTCCACGAAGACACGCGGGCGGCTCTGGTCTCCTCCGCGCGATCGCTCGGCGCCGCCGAGGTTCACGTCGTGGCCGCCTGGGCCCCGCCCGGCGTGCGGGCCCTGTGGGCGCAGTGCAAGGCGGGGAGCGCGTTCCACACCTATCCCGACATGGAACTGGTCGAGGTGCTCGAGGGTGGCGAGGTGGCGTGGTCGTCCCTCGCCTGGCACGGCACCGTCTTCCTCCGCCTGCGGACGGGGGTGCGGGCCACCCTCGACGAGGACCAATGTTCGGTCTGCGGTCGCATCGGGCCGCGGTTGACCGTCACCGCCGTCCAGCCGTCGGCGGGAGGCGCGCCGGTGACCGACACTCCCACCCCGGCCTTCGCGCCGGACAAAATGGAGAGGGCGGCCGGCGAGCCGGCGAGGCCCGCCGCCGAGGAGATCGTCGCCCCCGCCCCAGAGCGCGAACCAGCGCGCGAACCGGTGACGGTCGGCCCCGACATGGTGGCGAGCCTCAGCGTGCTCGACGAGCATCCCGGTGTCGGCGTCTGGCAGGCCGAGCTTCGCCGGGTGAACGGCGAGGACGAGCTCATCGTCTTTGTCGCCCCGGCCGGCGTGGACCGGTTGGGTCCGCTCTTCCGGGAGCTCGACACCACGCTCCAGGCCACGCAATACGTCGTCCTGCGGCCGGAGCAGGTGCAGGAGCGGCGCCTGCGTGACGGCGCCGTGCTCGATCTGCGCCGCTCGTAACGAATCCCGGCGCTCCAAAAAAGGGCCCCGCCGGTAGAATTCCCAGAACCATGCCCTACCTCGACCACGCCGCCACCACGCCGCTGCGGCCCGAGGCGCTGGAGGCGATGCTCCCGTTCCTCCAGGGCACGTTCGGCAACCCCTCCGGACAGCACGCCGAGGCCCGGGCGGCCAAGACCGCGTTGGAGGAAGCCCGGGAGCGGGTCGCCGCCCTGCTCGGGGCCAAGCCGGGCGAGGTCATCTTCACCGGTGGCGGGACGGAGGCCGACAATCTGGCCGTGAAGGGTGCCGCCCGCTGGGCCCGGGACCGGGGCGCCGGCGACGGCGTCGTGACCACGGCCATCGAGCACCACGCCGTCCTCCACAGCTGCGATCGGCTGGAGCGCGAAGGCTTCCGGGTGACCCGCGTCAAAGTGGCACCCTCCGGGGTCGTGGACCTTGACGCCCTCGCCGACGCGCTCGACGAGCGCACCACGGTGGTGTCCGTGATGCTGGCCAACAACGAGGTCGGCACCATCCAACCTCTGGCCGAGGTGGCGGCACTCTGCGCCGAGCGGGTACCCCGGGCGGTGCTTCACACCGACGCCGTGCAGGCGGCCGCCTGGCTCGACCTGGTCGAGGCCACCGCCGGCGCCCACCTGATCGCGGTCTCCGGCCACAAGTTCGGCGGCCCCAAGGGCGTCGGCGCCCTGGTCGTGCGCCAGGGCACCCGGCTGCAGGCCGTGATCGACGGCGGTGGCCAGGAGCGGGACCTCCGGTCGGGCACGCACAACGTGGCCGGCATCCTGGGCTTCGCCGCGGCCATGGCCGTCACCGCTGACCGCCGGGCCGAGGAGGTGCCGCGGGTGGCTGCCCTCCGGGACCGGCTCCAGGCCGGCCTCACCGAGGCGGTCCCCAAGGTGCGGGTCAACGGTGACCCCGCCCGCAAGCTCGTCAACAGCTGCCACGTCGCCTTCCCCGGCACCGAGTCGGAGGCGCTGCTCCTGCTCCTCGACCGCGAGGGCATCTGCGCGGCGGCCGGGTCGTCGTGTGCTTCCGGCGCGCTCGACCCGTCCCACGTGCTGGCCGCCATGGGCCTCTCGCGGGAGCTGGCCCGGGCGTCCCTGCGCCTCACTGTCGGGTGGACGACGACCGACGCGGACATCGACGAGGCGCTGGCCGTGATCCCCGCCGCCGTCGAACGCCTGCGGCCGCTGGCCGCGCCGAAGCGGTAGCCCGATGCCCATGCAAGTAATGATCGCCATGAGCGGGGGTGTCGACTCTTCGGTGGCGGCCGCCCGGCTCCTCGACGCCGGCCACGACGTGACCGGTGTGACCCTCAAGCTCTGGGGCGGCGAGTCCGACTCCGGCTGCTGCAGCGTGGCCGACGTCGAGGACGCCCGGCGGGTCGCCGCCCAGCTCGGCTTCCCGCACTACACCTTCAACCTGGCCGACGACTTCGAAGCGTCCGTCGTCGGCCCCTACGTCCAGTCCCACGTGACCGGCCATACCCCCAACCCGTGCGTGGAGTGCAACCGCTCGATCAAGTTCGGACGGCTGCTCGAGCGGGCCGAGATCCTCGGTTTCGAGGCCCTGGCCACCGGGCACCACGCCCGGGTCACCGCCCACGACGGCCTCCCCCGTCTCAGTCGGGGCCGGGACCGGGCCAAGGATCAGTCCTACGTGCTCTATATGCTCGGCCCGCGCCAGCTGCGCCGCCTGCTCCTGCCCGTAGGCGAAATGACCAAGGCCGAGGTTCGGGCCGAGGCCGCCGCTCTCGGCCTACGCACCGCGGTTAAGCCGGAGAGCATGGAGGTCTGCTTCATCACCCGGGGCGGGCGGGAGGAATTCCTCCGCCGCCGGGGCGCGATGACGGCCGGAGAGATCGTCGACGAGGGCGGTGCCGTGCTCGGCCGGCACGACGGGGCGGGCGCCTTCACCGTCGGCCAGCGCCGCGGTCTGCAGGTGGCGACCGGCGAGCGCCGGTACGTCCTCGATGTCGAGGCGGCCACCGGCACCGTCACCATCGGCCCCTTCGAGGCGTTGCTGCGCCCGGAGGTCACGCTCACGGGGGTGACCTTCGTCGACGGCCCGCCGGACGCCGCCGAGCCGCTCACCGCCCAGGTCCGGGCCCACGGCCACCCGCTGCCCGCCACGCTCGACGGCGACGTCGTCCGCTTCGTCGACCCCCAGCCCCGGGTGGCGCCCGGCCAGGTCGTCGCCCTCTACCGCGGCGACGAGGTCGTCGGCGGAGGCATCGCCACCGCCTGACGGCCCCCGCCCTCCCGCTACGGGTTACCTGGGCGCCATCCGCAGCGCGCCGTCGAGGCGGATCGTCTCCCCGTTGAGGTACTGGTTGAGCACGAT
>CAZCVW010000256.1:0-5294 GCA_964502185.1 uncultured Burkholderiales bacterium | reverse complement strand
GGCCGAGGGCGGCCGCCACCGCCTCGGGCGGGGCCCCGCCGATCTCGAGGCCGGGGCCTTCGGCGGCCACCACTTGGTACGACCCACCCTGCGCCCGCACGACGCCCAGGGAGTCGAAGAGCTTGGCGGCGATGACCGGACGGGCGCCCTGGGAGAAGGAACCCCCGTCCGGACCGCCCAGCTGCACCCGCGTGATCAGCGACCGGAACGCCTCCTGGGCCCGGCCGGCGGAGAGGGAGAACAGGGCCCCTGCCTCCGACGCCCTCCGCTCGAGCAGCCGGTCTTCCTGGTCGGTGACCACCACCCGCGAGACGAGGGCCGAACCCACGGCGGCCAGCGCCAACACCAGGAAGGTCACGGCACTCAGCAGCCGGACGGGCCGGCCCCGGCGCGCGGGGGGCGGAGGCATCCCGTACCCCGGTTCCTCCACGGTCGTCTGCATCGGATCCTCCTCTGGCGGTGCCGGTCGCGCGCCGTCCCGGACGGCGACCGGCCTGTGGGTTCGAGGGTACGGCCGGAGGGTGACCACGGCGGTATAGCCCACCGAGGTCATTTCGGTGGTGGGCGCGACGGCTCTGTCCCTTATGCGCCGCTCTGCACTGGGAAAATCTGGCTCCCGCCGCTCAACCCCGGGCACCGGCGCGCAGAGATGCGCCGCTCAGTAGCGTGTTGGCCGGGTGGGCCGCGGGAAGCTTTCCCTAAGGTATGGGGCGACTCGCGCCGAATGAGCGGTGGATGAACTGCGACCGCCCCGGGGGCTGGCACGACTTGGACTCGTCGGAGGATCTGTCCGAGGAACAGTTCCGGGACCTGCTCGAGGCGGCGCCCGACGCCATGGTCATTGTCGACCGGGACGGGCGCATCATCCTCGTGAACCGTCAGACCGTGCTGCTCTTCGGCTACGCCCGCGACGAACTGGTCGGGCATCCCGTCGAGGTTCTCCTCCCCGAATCGGTGCGGGCCGGCCACGTCGCCAAACGCGATGGTTACACCGCCAAAGCCGAGGTCCGCCCCATGGGCGCCGGCCTCGAACTCCTCGCCCGCCGCAAGGACGGCACCGAGTTCCCAGCCGAGATTTCCCTCAGCCCCCTCCAGACCAGCCGAGGGATTCTCGTCTCCGCTGCCGTGCGCGACATCACCGAACGCCGCCGTATCGAAGCGGCACTGACCCGCCAGACCCTTCACGACGCCATGACCGGCCTCCCCAACCGGGTGCTGCTCGCCGACCGTCTCGACCAGGCCCTGGGCCGAGCGGCGAGAGCGGGGACCACGGCGGCTGTGCTGTTCGTCGACCTCGACCGGTTCAAGCTCATCAACGACAGCCGGGGCCACGCCGTCGGCGACCGCCTCCTCGTAGCCGTCGCCGAGCGGCTCCAGAGACTGGTCCGGGCCTCCGACACGGTGGCACGCTTCGCCGGCGACGAGTTCGTCATCGTGGCCGAGGAGGGGATGGACCCGACCGAGGCACGCCTCCTCGGCCAACGGCTCATCCAGGGTTTCTCCACGCCGGTCACCATCGACGGCGAGGACATCTACGTGACCGCCAGCGTCGGCGTCTCCCTGAGTTGCCCCGACAAGCCGGCTGAGCAGCTCCTCCGTGACGCCGACGCGGCGATGTACCGGGCCAAGGAATTGGGCCGGGCCCGGTGCGAGGTCTTCGACGCGACGATGAGCGGCGAGGCGGAAAACCGCCTCGCCATCCAGAACGACCTGCACCGGGCCCTCGACCGCGACGAACTCGTCGTCCACTACCAGCCGATCGTCAACCTGGCTTCCGGCCGTGTGGTCAGCGCCGAGGCGCTCGTCCGCTGGGAGCACCCAGGGCGAGGCCTTCTCCACCCCGACGCGTTCGTCCCGGTGGCCGAGGACAGCGGACTCATCGTACCCCTCGGAACGCTTGTCCTCCGCCAGGCCGCCCGCCAGTGGACAGCCTGGGGTCAGAGCCCCAGCCGGACGATCAACGTGAACCTCTCCGCCCACCAGGTCCGCCACCCCGACCTGCTCCGAACAGTCATGAGCGTGCTGCACCACAGCGGGCTCGACCCAGCCGCGCTCTGCCTGGAACTCACGGAAACGGTCCTCATCGAAGACCTCCTCAGCCAGCGGCAGGTGCTCCAGGCCTTGAAGAACCTGGGCGTGCGTATCGCCATCGACGACTTCGGCACCGGCTACTCGTCGCTCACGTACCTGAAGCGGTTCCCCATCGACATCGTCAAGATCGACCGCAGCTTCCTCGCCGGGCTCGGGCAGAACGACTACGACTCGACCATCCTCGGAGCCATCATCGAGCTCGTCCACGCCCTCGGCCTCGAGGCCACCGCGGAAGGCATCGAGACCCCCGAACAGCTCGCCCAACTCCAGATCCTCGGGTGCGACCTCGGGCAGGGCTACTACCTCTCGCCGCCCGTCCCGGCCGGCGACTTCACCCCGCTCCTCACCCGCGGCTCCGCGCCTCGCGGATGTCGGCGCGGCTACAAGCCAGGTTGATGATGCGGGGCAGGATGTTGCGTTCGTAGAACCCCATGGCCGCTGTCTATCGCGGCGTGCCGGGCGGGTGGGTCTCGCGGAGGAGCCGGGCGGCGAGCAGGCCGCTCCCGGCGGTGAGGGCGGCGACGAGGGCGACGGCGCCCCGTAGCCCGATGAGATCGGCGGTGATCCCGGCGATGAGGGCGCCGATGGCGTAGCCGCTGTCGCGCCAGAGCCGGTAGACGCCGACGGCGGAGGCCCGCCAGGCGGGGTGGGCGACGTCGCCGATGGCGGCCAGAAGGGTGGGGTAGACGAGGGCGGTGCCGACGCCGAGCAGGACGGCGGCGAGCGCCCAGGGGGCGAGACCGGTGCCGGTGGCGAACAGGGCGAGGGCGGCGGCCTGGGTGAGCATTCCCCCGACGATGAGGGGCTTTCGGCCGGCGCGGTCCGACAGGGCGCCGGTGAGGAGCTGGCCGGCGCCCCATACGGCGGGGTAGAGGGCGGCGAGCAGGCCGATGTCGGCGACGGTGAGCCCGTCGGCGGCGAAGAGGACGGGGAGCAGTCCCCAGGCGAGGCCGTCGTTGAGGTTGTTGACGAGACCGGCCTGGTTGACGGCCAGCAGGTCACGGTCCCGCAGGGCGGTGTGGGTGAGGATCCGGCCGACGGTCAGCCGCTCACCGGGGGTGGGGCGGGTGGCGGCTTCGTGGTGGGCGTGTCCCCGGGTCTCGCGGACGAAGAGGGTGGAGAGGCCGAGGCCGAGGGCGATGTAGGCGGCGCCGAGCAGGAACGGTCCGGGGCGCAGCCCGTGGTTGGTGGCGATCCACCCCGTGAGCGCGGCGGTGGCGGCGACGGCGCCGTAGCCGGCGGCTTCGTTGAGGCCCATGGCGAGGCCGCGGCGTTCGGGCCCGGCGAGGTCGATCTTCATGATGACGGTCATGGACCAGGTGAGCCCCTGGTTGACGCCGAGGAGCACGTTGGCGGCGATCACCCACCCCCAGGCCGGGGCCCAGATGAGCAGCAGGGGCACGGGGATACCGACGAGCCAGCCTGCGACCAGCACCGGCTTGCGCCCGATTCGGTCTGACAGGGCACCGGCGACCAGGTTCGTGAGGGCTTTGGTGATACCGAAGGCGACGATGAAGCTCAGCCCGGCGGTATAGGCCGTCAGCCCGAATTCCCGCTCGGCGAGCAGAGGGAGGACGGTGCGTTCCTGGCCGATGGTGCCGCCGACGAGGGCGTTGACGGCGACGAGGAGGCTGAACTGGGCGAGGTTGGCCCGCAGCCCCAACCGGACTCCGGGGGACGGCGGGTTTCGCTCGGCCGGAGCGGTCGTGGTCACCGGGTGGCCAGCCGCTGTCCGGTGGCGGCCGCCCAGTCCGCCGGTCCACCGACGACGACGGTGACGCCGGGTTGTCCCGCTCGCTCGAGGATGCTGGCGGCGGTGGCGGCGCGTTCGCCGTGGCCGCACATGACCGCTTCGACCCCGGCGAGGTCGCCGGCCGCCGGAGCGAGTCGGCCCAGTTCGATGACGAGCCTCACTGGACGCCTTCCACGTCCGCGCCGCCGACCGCGACGGGGAACCGGGCGTGACGCCACTCCGGGAAGCCGTCTTCGAGACGCCGGGCCCGCACCTTGCGGCGGCGGAGCGCCCGGACGGCGTCGTCGGCGTAGACGCAGAACGGACCGCGGCAGTAGGCGACGACCTCGGCGTCACCCGGCACGCGCCGCAGACGGGCCGTGAGCTCGTCGGGCGGCACGGACACCGCCCCCGGGATGTGGCCGGCGGCGTACTCGGCAACGGGACGAACGTCGAGCACGACCGGTACATCACCGCGCCGCAGGCGGTCCGCCAGCTCCGACCGGGTCATCACATCGAGCTCGCCGCGGTCCCCGAGGTAGTCGTGGGCCAGACGGTCAAGCGTCGCCACGTGCGCTTCGCCCGTGGCCCGCACGGCCGCCCACAGCGCCCCTACCGCCGGACCGGCGAGGGCGTACACCACCCGGTTGCCGTCCCGCTCGGACGTGACCAATCCGGCCGTCGCCAGCGTCCGCAGGTGAGCGGATGTATTGGCCAAGCTCTGGCCGATCTCGCCCGCCAGCTGTTCCACCGACCGCGGCCCCTGAGCCAGCACGTCCACCAGCTCCAACCGCCGGCCCGACGCCAACGCCTTCCCGATCGCCGCGAACCCGTCGAACAACCGGTCCTTGCTCGCTCTCGAACCCATGCCCGTCAGGCTACGGGACTCTATTCAACTATTCAAGTGATGCTTTGAATAGCCCCATCCACAAGACATCCTTCGCGGTGGGCTTGGGCGAAGGCTCTGGAGGGGTCGTCAAGCCTGCTCCCGCAATGTTCGGCTGCACGTCACGAACGAGATGTGAGCCAGTCGGCCGACAATCAGCGGCCGGTACTGGTCGGCCACCCAGAACGCCTCTGCCTCTTCGTCCGTCAGGTCCTCGATGACCATCTCCTCCAGTGGAGGCAGCGGCCGGCCACGGCGGAGGACTTCCTCGCGGTAGAAGTCGGCCTCTTGGATGGTCCGAAAACACCATCTGACCTGCACCGTTGTCGTGGGCGAGGGGGGACTTGAACTCTGCAATTCCCGGTGCTGGCTCGTACCGGCTGGTACTGGTCCATGCCGCTGAGCAGGGCAAACACCGACTGGCTCATCCAATGAGTCATCTCGAATGCCGTCTGGTTCTGCCTCGTTTGTGACCAGCGTGTGACCACTCAACCGGAACGGCTGCTGGCCCAGGGGACCGGCAGGTCGCTGGCGGCTCGGGATCGGTGGGGCCGGTGTCCCGCAGGGCGGCCAGGACGCCGTTCC
>CAZCVW010000255.1:0-5321 GCA_964502185.1 uncultured Burkholderiales bacterium | reverse complement strand
CGTCGCCGCCAGCGCCCGCCCCACCGCGACCGCCGCCGCCGCCGAGCGGAACCTCACGCCGACCCGACCATAAACTCCCGCACCCCGGGGCCGGGCCCACCCCCCGGGGTGAGGAGGAGCTTCGTGGTCACCCAGGGAAGCGTCCCGGAAGCAGCGCTCGCCCGCCCGCTGTGGCCTGCGTTCGAGACCTACCACGCCACCGTCTACTTCACCCCGGAGGCCGCCGAGGCCCGCCTCGTGGAGCGGGGCTGGCTCGCCCCCGGCAGCACCTTCACCGAAGCGGGCCGGGCCGGCCGGCAAGCGGTGGCCCCCATGGCCCGAGGGATCCTCGCCGTCGGCGGCGTCCCCGTACCGAACCCCGTCGGCGTCCCCGCCCTCTAGCCGGGCGCTCCCCTTCACCGTGGACCTCGCCACCATGGCTGCCCGGTACCCCGACCGGGAGGCGGTGGTGATCGACCAGCCGCCCGGCCCGGCGGTACGCGTCACCTACGCCACCCTCGACGCCGCCGCCAACCGCCTCGCCCACGCCCTCCGGGCCGCCGGACTGCGGCGCGGCGACGCCCTCGCCGTCGTCATCGGTAACGCCGACGGCACCGCCGCCTTCGACGCGTTCTGGGCGGCGATGCGCCTCGGGCTCTACTTCATACCCGTCAACCGCTACCTGAGGGCGGGCGAGACGCGCCACATCCTCACCGACGCCCCGGTCCGGGCCGTGGTGGCCGGATCCGCCGCGCTGGCCGAAACGGCCGCCGCCGACGAGGGACTCCCGCTGCGGGCCCGGCTCCTCGCCGGACCCCCGACCGGGCCGGAAGAGCGGGAAACCTCCGGGTTCGTCCCCCTCGCCCAGTTCACGGCCGGCGCCCCCGACACCTTGCCGGACGACCCCTGGGAAGGCCAGGTCCTTCTCTACTCGTCCGGCACCTCCGGCCGGCCGAAGGGGATCCTGCGCGACCTGCCCGCGTTCCGCCCCGGCGAAGGGCCGACACTCGGAACCGAACTCGCCGCCGGTTTCGACCTCCGCGACGGCGACCGCTACCTGTGCCCCGGCCCGCTCCACCACTCGGCGCCGATCGCCTTCTCCACCGCCCAGCAACGCATCGGCGGCACCGTCGTGGTCATGGGCCGCTTCGACGCCGAGCGGGCCCTCGACCTGTTGGAAACCGAGGCGATCACCACCAGCCAGTGGGTGCCGACCATGTTCAGCCGGCTCCTCGCCCTGCCCGAGGCGGTCCGCACGAAAGCCCGGGGCACCTCCGCCTCCGGGGACACCCCGGGCCCCGGGCAAGCCCACCGGGTCGCCTTCCACGCCGCCGCCCCCTGCCCGGTCGACGTGAAGCGCCGCATGATCGACTGGTGGGGCCCGATCCTCGTCGAGTACTACAGCGGCACCGAAGGCGGACGGACGATGATCACGTCGCCGGAGTGGCTGGAGCACCCCGGCTCCGTCGGCCGGCACTGGCGGGGCTGGCAGATCCACGTCCTCGGTGACGACGGGCGGCCGTGCCCGCCCGGGGTGGACGGGCGGATCTACTTCGAAGCTCCCGACCAGTTCCGCTTCACCTACCTCAACCAACCGGAGGCGACCGCCGCCGCGTACATCTCGGGGGACACCCCCGGGCCCCCGGGCAGCCGCGACCGCTTCACCCTCGGCGACGTCGGCCATCTCGACGCCGACGGCTACCTCTACGTCACCGACCGGGCCACCGACATGGTGATCTCCGGCGGGGTGAACATCTATCCGAGAGAAGTTGAGAACGCCCTGCTCGAGCACCCGGACGTGGCCGACGTGGCCGTGATCGGCATCCCCGACGACGACCTCGGCGAACGGGTCATCGCCGTCGTCGAACCGGCCCCGGGGGCGAGCCCCGAGGCCGGTGAGTTGATCGAGTTCTGCCGGGCCCGCATCGCCCACTTCAAGTGCCCCCGGGCCGTCGAGTTCGTCGACGCCCTGCCCCGCTCGGAGGCGGGCAAGCTCCAGAAGCCCGTTCTGCGGGAACGCTACGGCGCCTGAACCAGCCGCCCGGCGGTGACCCCGGGCCGGCCGTTGGCCGCCCGGACCTTTTCTTCAACCTCCGCCGCCCGGGCGAGCACGTCGGTGATCTCGTCGCCGATCAGCTCGTCCCGCTCCAGCAGGGCGTCGACGAGGCCGGCCAGCAGGTGCGGGTGCTCATCGAGCAGCTGGCGCGCCCGCTCCTTGGCCGCCTGGAGGGTGACCTCCACCGTCTTGCGGGCCGTGTCGTTGGCCAGGACCTTGCCTACGATCCCGGACGAGAGGGGGCCGGACTCGACGGCGTCAAAGGAGATGAGGCTGCCGGCCATCCCGAAGGAGCCGACCATCTGGGCGGCCAGGGTCGTGGCGTAGGTGAGGTCGCCGGCGGGGCCGGTCGAGGCCTGCCCGAAGACCTGCTCCTCGGCCACCATGCCGCCGAAGGAAATCTCCATGAGGGCCCGCAGCTCGCTGGCCGTGCGGGTGAAGCGCTCCTCTGTGTCGGAATGGGCCAGCAGGCCGAGGGCCCCCTTCCGCTTGATGATGGAGAGCACCTCCAAGTTGCGGTCGGTGGCCACCAGGTGGGCGATGACGGCGTGGCCGGCCTCGTGGGTGGCGATGCGGCGGCGGTCGCCGTCCGTGTAGGTCACCGGCTGCTTGAGCCCGATCTCCTCGGTGAACTTGGCCTGGTTGACGTCGTCCCAGGTCATGGCGTCACGACCGTCGCGCAGGGCCCAGACGAGGCCCTCGTCGAAGAGGTGCTCGATCATCACCGGCGAGTAGCCCGACGTCATGGCGGCCAGCGCCTCGCGGCGGTCCTCCCGGTCCATCTCGGTTGTGTGCGCCTTGCGGTCGAGGTAGTAGTCGATGATCTCGCGCCGGCCCGAGCGGCTGGGCACGTCGAAGTGGATGGACCGGTCGAACCGGCCCGGACGGAGCAGGGCGGGGTCGAGGTCGTCGGCCCGGTTGGTGGCACCGATCACGAGGACGTTGGCCGGCGTGGGCCGGGGCTTGCGGAGCTCACGGCCGTCGGGCAGCCAGGCGTTGACGCGGTCGATGACGGCGCCGGCCAGGCGCTGCTTCCGGGTCGGCTGGTCGAACGACTGCAGCTGGACGAGCAGTTCGTTGACGATCCCGGCCACGCCCTCCCGGCCGCCCGCCCGGTTGACCTCAGTCGCCGGCGCCACACCGGTTCCCGACGACAACGGGGAGAAGCGCATACCCGAGCGGCTGGCGGCGATGGCGTCGATCTCCTCGATGAAGCCGACGGCTCCGCCCTCCTTACGGGCGGCGGTGCGCAGCTCCTTGAAGAAGGAGCGGATCTTGCGGTTGGTCTGCCCGTAGTACATCGACTGGAAAGCCGAGGAGGACACGAAGAAGAACGGGACGCCGGCCTCCTTGGCCAGCGCCTTGGCCATGTAGGTCTTGCCCGTCCCGGGGGGCCCTTCGAAGAGGATCGCCCGGCGGGGGTTGCCGCCCATCTCCTCCCGGAACGTCTTGAAGCCGAGGAACAGGTTGAGCGTCCGGATGACCTCCTCGAGCACCATGCCCATCCCCTTCACGTCGGCGAAGGAGGTGTCGATCTCGCTGGAGCGGAAGCGCACGCCGGGCGACTTGCCGCCCATGGCCAGGGGCAGCAGGACGGCGCCGCCGAGCAGCAGCACGATGATGAGCTGCGGGAGCATGAAGGCGAGCCCGTCGGGCAGGCTCGGCCATCCGAGGGTGACGGGGTCGCCGGCCAGCTGTCGCCACCACAGCCACACGGCGAGGGGTCCGACGAAGGCCAGGGACCGTTGCATCCGGCACTGGCGGTTCCGCTCCCGCATCCGCGCCACGTCGGCCATGTGCCGACCCATGACCCCGACCTGCCCAAGCGCCCGCACATCCGTCATACGCCACCCTTTCGACGGTCTGTCTCCCCACCCAGGTAACGGGTTCGACGGCGCCTGGGCCCGTCCTCCCGATCTTTCCTCCGGGGCGGCAGATCCACGCCCCGGGCCCGCAGATTCGGGCCCGGTGGTCCCCATTAGGCTGAGAAGTCATCGACCCTCGCCTCCCCCGCGCCGACCAGTCGGTCCTCGCCCTCGCCATCGTGACCGGCTTCGTGTTCGAGGCGCCGGTGGTGATTCCGGTGTGGGCGGCGCTCGCCCTGCTCTCGGCGACGGTGCCGGCCGTGGCCCCCGTCCCCTACCTCATGACCACCTACGTGCTCCGCCGGCGCGAACCTCCGGACGCGCTCGAGGACCCCGCCCCCTGGCGGATGGCTTTCCTCGTCGAAGCAGTGCTGCTCGGGCTGGCGACGCTCGTGCTGGTGGTGGGCGACCAGGGGCTCGCCTGGGCGTTGGCCCTGCCCGCCGCCGCCCACGGCGCCCTGGCGGGGGTCGGCGGGCTCTGTCTCGGCTGCCTCCTCTACCACCGGCGGCGGGGCGCCTAGTGGGCTAAGCGGGCCGGAGTTCCGCCGGGATCTCCGAACGCTTCGGGTTGGTCATGTCCCGGCGCGACAGTTCGGGCGACGTCGACGGCCAGGTGACGCCGAGGTCGGGGTCGTCCCAGGCCACGCCCAGCTCGTCCTCGGGGTTGTAGTAGTGGTCGACCAGGTAGGTGATGGTCATGTCGGTGAGGGCGTAGAAGCCGTGGGCCACGCCCGGCGGGATGTACACGCCGCGGTGGTCGTGCTCACCGATCTCCAGCGTGAGGGTGGCCCCGTGGGTGGGGGCGGACTGGCGCAGGTCGTGGAGGACGACCAGGGCCCGCCCGAAGGGCACGTACCAGTAGTCGGCCTGGTGGAGGTGGTAGTGGAGGCCGACGAGGGCCCCCTCCTTCCGGTCCGCCCGGTTGGCCTGGAGCATGTCGGCGGAGCCGGGGACCCATTCCTTGCGCCAGGTCTCCACGAACCGGCCGCGATTGTCGCCGTGGACGTCGGGGGTCACGACGACGACGCCGGTGATGACCTCGGACTGCAAGAGTTCAGGCATGCGCCCAGAGTTGCCGCGCTAACCGAACCGGCGCAACACGAACACGGTGGCGGGCACCGCCACCCCGCACCCGGCGACGACCGCGGCGGCGTTGGCGCCGTCCGGTGAACCGGTGGCCAGTACGCCGAGCGCCAGGAGGGCGCCGTTGCGGGCCACGGTGGCGGCCGAGACGGGCCGGTCGCTGTCCGGGTCGAAACAGGGGCAGGGCGTGGCCCGCCCGGAGGCCAGGTTGACGACGACCGCCACGGTCAGAAAGGCGAGCAGCGCGATGGCCGCGTAGGCGGGCCAGGCCTGGGCGGGCCGGGCGACGAGGGCGACGGCCACGCCGGCCTCGACGGGCGGGAGCAGCCGGGCGACGG